>NZ_JBSGDP010000003.1:0-167280 GCF_053602435.1 Nocardia sp. NPDC004415 | reverse complement strand
TCGGCCGCGATCTCGGCCAGCACCCGAGGGTCGGCGAGCTCCCCGAACGGCGGGAGATACACCCCGTGTCGCAGCACCATTTCCGCAGTGTAGAGCTATTCCGCAGCGATCTTCGCGCACTCGTCACGTTTGTCCGGGATGTCGTCCGGGTAGTCCGAATAGGCGACGACGAGAGGTATGTGCATGTCACAGGAATCGAAATCGGTGCTGCACCGCGCAATCGGTGCATCGGCGATCGGAAATGCGGTCGAATGGTTCGACTACGGTGTCTACGCCTATCTGGCCACCTATATCGCCACCTCCCTGTTTCCCGGCGACGGCGAGTCGGGCATGGTGTTCACCCTTCTCGGTTTCGCCCTCTCGTTCCTGATCAGGCCGATCGGCGGCATGATCTGGGGCCCGCTCGGTGACCGGATCGGCCGCAAGCGGGTGCTCGCGACCACCATCATCCTGATGGCAGGCTCCACGCTGTGTGTCGGCCTGATCCCGAGTTTCGACATGATCGGCATCGCCGCGCCGATTCTGCTGTACGCACTGCGGATGATCCAGGGATTGTCGGCCGGTGGTGAATACGGTGGCGCCGCGACATTCATGGCCGAATACGCGCCCGACCGCAAACGCGGTTTCTACGGCAGTTTCCTCGAGGTCGGCACGCTCGCCGGTTTCACCCTCGGCAATCTGGTGGCACTGCTGCTGGTGAATCTGCTCGACGACGCGTCCATGCATTCGTGGGGCTGGCGCATCCCGTTCCTGATCGCCGCGCCGCTGGGCCTGATCGGCATGTACCTGCGCAGCCGCGTGGAGGACACCCCGGTCTTCCGCGAGGTCGAGAGCAAAGACGAGACCGAGGAGACCGTCGGCGTCTACCGCGACCTGCTCACCCGGTACCTGCGCCCCGTGCTGACCCTGTTCGGCCTGGTCATCGCGCTGAACGTGGTCAACTACTCGCTGCTGAGCTACACCCCGACCTATCTCGGCTCCGCGCTGGGGATGGAGCAGTCCGACGCGCTGCTGGTGCCGCTGATCGGCCAGGCGGTCATGCTGTTCACGCTGCCGTTCCTGGGCGCGCTGTCGGACCGGATCGGGCGCAGGCCCATGTGGATGTTCTCCTGCGCGGCCATGATGATCGCGGTGATCCCGGTCTACATGCTGATCGGCACCTCGCTGACCGGCGCGATCGTCGGCTTCGCGATCCTGGGCCTGCTCTACGCGCCGCAGCTGGCGACGATCTCGGCGACCTTCCCCGCGATGTTCCCGACCATCGTGCGCTTCGCGGGTGTGGCGATCGGCTACAACGTGGCGACCTCGATGTTCGGTGGCACCGCCCCGGTCATCAACGAGGCGCTGATCAGCGCGACCGGCGATCACTTGATCCCCGCGTACTACATGTTCGGTGCCTGCCTCATCGGCCTGATCGCGGCGTTCTTCCTGATCGAGACCAAGGGTGTCTCGCTGCGCGGCACCCAGGTGCCCGGTACGCCGGAGGCCATCGAGGAGCAGAAGGAACTCGGCGATCTGCCCGAGGCCGAACTGACCCCGGTGAAGTAGGTCAGAGCCGCGCGGCGGCACGGAAGACGGTCAGCGCGTCCTCACCCAGGTGCGGACCGCTGACCTCCACCGGCACCGTCGCGGTGGCCACCAGCTCGGCACAGGTGATCGTGAACGCGGGCCCGCCCGGCAGAATCCGCCCGAACTCCGCGGCCGCCGCGCCGAACACGATCCGCCCGACCCCCGCCCACACCATCGCCGCCGCGCACATCGGGCACGGCTCCCCGCTGGCGTAGACGGTGGCACCCCGCAGCCCTTCGGCCTTGCCCGCCGCCGTCGCCACCGTGATCGCGACCAGCTCGGCGTGCGTGGTCACATCCCCGGTGGTGTTGACCGCGTTGACCCCCTCCGAGAGCACCTTCCCGTCCACATCCACGGCCACCGCCCCGAACGGCCGGTCCCCGAGCGCCAGGGCCTGCCCGGCGAGCTCGACAGCCCGCCGCAGATGAATGCTGTCGATCTCGGTGAGTGCGGTCATCGCCAGAGCCCACTTCCGTTCCGATGCCGTCGACCCCGGGTGCCGCCGGACTTGGTGAATGCGGTCGGCGCCGAGTCTACGACCTCACGATTCGGGCGAGTCACCCTTGCGTGCCCACGCTCGAATCGTCGGCGGGGCGTACAACCATCCCTGTTCGTCCGCCAGCTCCGCTTGCGCAGTGGTGATCGTCTCCGGCGCGACACCGAGGCCGACCAGCGTGTCCTGTGCCTGCGACCAGGTGAGATCCCACATCCGCGCCATCGGCGAACCTCCGCGAAAGATCGGGATGTCCGCTTCGGCGTGGACGTCGACGAGACCGAGCGACGCCAAGCGCGCAGGCAGGTTCCTGGCCCACGACTGGCTGGCACCGGCGTGCTCGGTCGAACGCGCGAACGCGCGCCAGACCACGCCGAACGCACCGGGCATCACGTCGAGCACGCCGAGCCCGTCGCCTTCTTCCAGCAGGAGAATGCCGCCGGGTGCCAGCGCGCGGACCAACCTCTCCAGGACGACCTCGCGCTCGGCGATGTGCAGAAGCACGAACCGGGTATGAACGAAATCGAAGGCGCGTTCGGGGATGTCGCCGGAGACGAGATCGAGCTCGGCGACTTCGCCACCGAGGCCGGGCAGGTCGGCGAGGTGGCGCGGGTCGGCATCCACCGCGAGGACCCGGCCGCCCGGCAATGCGGCACCGCACAGCCAGCGCGCGAACGACCCGCCACCGGCACCGGCTTCCAGGCATCGCCATCCCGCGCGCACGCCCAGCCGTCGAGCGAGCGCGATGCTTTCCGGGTCGTAGGCCGCGCCGAGCAGGGCCAGGCGTTCGTCCGCGAGCTCCCACGCGTTCGGCAGCGTGTAGTACGAGTCGCCCGACGAGGAGATCGATGGAGACCAGCTCATCCCTCAGACGCTAGGCCCGGAAACCCTGCGCCCGCATGGCTACTCGCGTCCGGTGATCGAAGCCACACCGGTGTCGGCCGTTGTCAGGTCGTGGTCGGGTGGGCTCGTGCCGCGGTGTGGAGGGCGCGGCGGGCGGCGTGGATGGCGGTGCCGTTGCGGTAGGCGAGGTGGGTGCGGCGGCGGGTGGTCAAAGGGGTGAGGGTGACGTCGAGGGGGTGGGTGGGGAGGGCCATGCCGGGGACGATGGCGGTGCCTGCGCCTGCGGCGACGAGGGCCAGGACGGTGTCGAAGTTGTCGGCATGGTGGCGGATGTGGGGGGTGAAACCGGCGGCCTGGCAGACGCGCAGGGTCATGGTGTGGCAGAGGGTGCCCGCGGTGCCCGCGATCCAGGGAGCCGTGCGCTGGGCGAGGAGGGGGTCGGAGGCGGACACGGGGTGGGGGGTGGCCAGGTGGACGGTGTCGGTGTGCAGGGGTTCTGTTTGGAGGGCGGGGCCGGGGTCGGCGGGGACCAGGTCGTAGTCGTGGGTGAGGGCGATGTCGAGCGTGCCCGCGCGCAGGGCGTCGGGAGCGTCGGCGGGGTCGATCTCGGTGACGGTGAGTTCAAGGTGGGGGTGTTCGGTGCTCAGCGCGACCAGGGCGGGGGAGAGCAGGCCGCGGGCGGCGGTGGGGAAGGCGCCGATGCGCAGGGTGCCCACGAGATCGTCTCGGGCGCAGGCCAATTCGGCGTCGGCGTGTTCCAGCGCGGCCAGGATGGTCTCGGTGTGGCCGACCAGCAGCTGCGCCGCGGGGGTGAGGGCGACCCGGCGGCCGGTGCGTTCGAGCAGCGGGACGCCTGCCTCGCGTTCGAGGGCGGTGAGCTGCTGGGAGACCGCCGAGGGGGTGTAGCTGAGCGCGTCGGCGACCGCGGCGATGGTGCCGCGGTGGGCGAGTTCGCGCAGCAGGCGCAGCTTGCGGACATCGAGCATCAGTTCAGCTTAGGTGTTTCGTCAAGAATGTGAACTGGACCTGATGTATCACGGGGTCGAGCATTGGAGTCATGACTTCGCTCCACGGACTCTTCGTCCCGCTGATCACCCCGTTCACCGCCGATGGCGCCCTGGCCGCCGACGCGCTGACCCGCCACGCCCACCGCGTCCTCGACGCGGGCGCCACCGGCCTGGTCGCGCTCGGTACCACCGCCGAGCCCGGCGCGCTCACCTCCGGCGAGCGGGCGCGGGTCCTCGACATCTGCGCCACCGTGAGCGCCGAGCGCGGCACGCCGCTGATCGTCTGCGTGGGTGGCACCGCCACCGCGGCGGCGGTCGAGGCGATCACCGCGCTGCCCGTCGACGCGGCCGCGGTGCTCTCGGTGGTGCCGTACTACGTGCGGCCCAGCGAGGAGGGCGTGATCGCCCACTTCACCGAACTCGCCGCGCACAGCCCCGTTCCCGTGCTCGTCTACGACGTCCCGTATCGCACTGCCCGCCCGCTCACCGGCGACACCCTGGTGCGCCTGGCCGCGATCCCGAACATCGCCGGGTTCAAGCACAGCGTCGGCGGCATCGACGCGGCCACCGTGGAACTGATGGCCCGCGCCGGAACCGCCACGACGGTGCTCGCCGGGGACGACCGCTTCGCCTCCGCCCTGCTCGGCCTCGGCGCCCACGGCGGCATCCTGGCCGCCGCCAATGTCGCTCCCGGCGCCTACTCCGAGCTGGTGGCCGCCTGGCGCGCCGGGGATCTGCTCAGGGCCCGCGAGATGGGTCACCGTCTCGACGCGCTCGGGGCGGCGCTGTTCGCCGAACCCAACCCCACGGTCATCAAGGCGGTCCTGGCCGCCCAGGGGTACATCCCCAGTCCCGCGGTCCGGCTGCCACTGCTGCCCGCCTCCGAGCCCGCGACGTCGGCCGCCCTCGCCGCGGCGACACTCCTCGGCGACGACATGATCCTCCCTGGTCAGCACGCTGTCTGACCACGAACATGAGATTTCGCTGGTCATCGGCGCCGAAAGGTGTCAGGCTCAAGCGGTGACGAAACCTCCGGATATCGGCGCCGCCGATCCCACTTCCGACAAACTGGACGCCGCCGTACTGAAGGTCGCCGGCGTGGTCGTCCTCGGCGCGGTGATGTCGATCCTCGACATCACCGTCGTCACCGTGGCGATCCCGACCTTCATGGCGGATTTCGACGCCTCCGTCGAGGTCGTCGCCTGGACCATGACCGGCTACACCCTGGCCCTGGCCTCGGTCATCCCGATGACCGGCTGGGCCGCCGACCGCTTCGGCACCAAACGCCTCTACATGGCCGCGCTGACCTTCTTCATCCTCGGCTCGGTGCTGTGTTCGATGGCGTGGAGCATCGAGTCGCTGGTGGCCTTCCGCGTCGTCCAGGGCATCGGCGGCGGCATGCTCATGCCGCTGGGCATGACGATCATGACCCACGCGGCGGGCCCGCAGCGGATCGGCCGGGTGATGGCCGTGCTCGGCGTGCCGATGCTGCTCGGCCCGATCTGCGGCCCGATCCTGGGCGGCTGGCTGATCGACTCCTTCAGCTGGCACTGGATCTTCCTGATCAACCTGCCGCTGGGCCTGCTCGCGCTGGTGCTGGCGTTCGTGGTGTTCCCCGCCGACAAGCCCAAGCCTTCCGAATCGTTCGACTTCGTCGGCATGCTGCTGGCCTCACCGGGCCTGGCCCTGTTCCTGTTCGGTGTCTCCTCGATCCCGGAGAAGGGCACCGTGCTCGCCGCGCGGGTCCTGATCCCGGTGATCGTCGGCGCGATCCTGCTGGTGGCGTTCGTGTTCCACGCACTGCGCACCGAGCACCCGCTCATCGATCTGCGCCTGTTCCGCAACCCGTCGCTGCGCTTCTCGGTGCTGACCATGTCGCTGTTCGCGACCGCGTTCTTCGGTGCGGGTTTCCTGCTGCCCAACTATCTGCAGCAGGTGCGCGGGGAGACCGCCTTCGACTCCGGTCTGCTGATGGCGCCGCAGGGCATCGGCGCCATGCTCACCATGCCGGTCGCGGGCTTCCTCGTCGACAAGATCGGCCCCGGCAAGATCGTCATGTTCGGCATCACCTTCATCACCATCGGCCTGGCCGGGTTCACCCAGCTCGGCGCGGACACCTCGTACCTGATGATCGGCAGCGCGCTGTTCGTGATGGGTCTGGGCATGGGCTGCACCATGATGCCGGTGATGACGGCCGCGATCCAGACACTCACCCACGCGCAGGTCGCCCGCGGCTCGACGCTGATGAACATCATCAACCAGACCGCCGCCTCGATCGGCACCGCGACCATGTCGGTGGTGCTGGCCTCCCAGCTCAACAATCACGAGGAGGCGGGCATCGGGATCGCGGCCACCGTGAATCCCGAACTCGCGTCGCAGTTCCCGGCGGCGGTGATCGAGCAGGGCAGGCAGCTGGCCGCGGAGGCGTTCAGCAACACCTACTGGGTGACGGTGATCCTCGCGGCGCTCACCCTGATTCCCGCGTTCTTCCTGCCCCGCACCAAACCGAAGGCCCCGGTCGACCCCGAGGCCGCGATGATGGTCTGACCCCGGACATCGCGGAAAGCCCGGGCCGAACAGCACAGTTCGGCCCGGGCTTCGTCGTCGGTGGGGTCAGCCGTAGAGCTTGACGAAGGCTTCCAGCGAGCGCTCGATGTCGCCGCGCAGTGCCTTGGCCACCGCCGAGCCGATCGGACCGAACAGCGGCGCGCCGCCCAGGTCGATGTCGACCTTCACCTTGGAGCCGCTGCCGTGCGGCTCGACGATCATGCCGAGACCGAACTTGGTGCCACCGATGCCCGTGCCGCGCAGTTCCAGGCGCCGCGGCGGTTCGGCCGTGCGCACGGTCCAGGTGACCTTGTTGCGGAAGCCCTTGACCCGCGCGATGCCGACGAGCACGGTGCCCGCGGTCAGTTCCTCGGGCAGCGTGCCGCGCCACGCCTCGTGAATGGTCAGCCAGTCGCCCAGGTGGGGCAGGTCGGAGGCATGGGCCCATGCCTCGTCCGGCGGGACGGGGACATCGACGGAGAGCTGGAGTTTCGCCACGCCCGGATAGTATCCGGTACCCGAGGTTCCGTTCCGGGCGGCTCGAGGCATAGCAAACCAGAATAGATCAGTTGCCCAATACCACGGGCGGCTTTCGGCCGGAAATCTGATGGCGGACAGGACGATCCGGCCTCGGGAACGATCATGGTGCTGCTAGGGTGTGCGGGTCGCTGGAACCGGAGTGTGTGTATCGGGTAACCGATACATCGCCCGGCTCCGCGAATGCCTCCCGGGCCGGCCGGTGAGGGCCCACCGACCAGGGCGCCCAGTGGTCGACGACGACGAAAGATCTGATGAACTCAGGAATCGCGGTGCTGTTACTGATCATCGGGGCTCCGCTGTTACTGCTCGCGATGGGTGTCGCCGTCCTGGCGATGCGCAACGAACGCCAGCAACGGCTGCGCACCGATGCCGCCGTCCGGGAACGCCTCGCGATGGAGGAGGCCGTGGTCGCGTTGGCGCAGACCACGTTGCCCGCCATCACCGACGCCGTGCGCAGGCACGAGATCCCGCAGGTCGGTGTCGAGATGCCCGCCGAGCTGGCGGAATCGCGACCCGGCCAGGCGCTGCAGTGGATCGCGACCGGGCACGCCGAGGACCTGCGTGCCGTCGCCGAGGACACCAGGGCGATGGTCGAGCGCTACAGCGAACAGCGCCGCACCGCCGAGGTGCAGGCCGCCCACGAGCAGGCGGGCAACGAACTCTCGGCCGCCTCGCGCGCGGCGACCAGCGCCGCGGTGCGCTCGTTCGGTACCTCGGTGGTCAGCCTCGGTACCGACCTCGGGCAGGTGGTGAGCACCGCGCTGCGCGAGCACCGCGACGACGCGATCTACGAGACGCTGACCCGCATCGACCACACCGTGCAGCAGATGATCCGCCAGGCGCAGTCCTATGTGATCGTCTCCGGTGGCCTGCCCGGGCGCCGGTGGCCGCAGCAGTCGCTCACCGACGTCGTCGGCGGTGCGACCGGCCGGGTCCGCGAATTCCTGCGGGTGCGCTCGGGCCAGTCCGACCGGGTGGTGATCAGCCGCGCGGTGGAACCGCTGGTGCACACGCTGGCCACCCTGCTCGACAACGCGCTGCGGTATTCGCCGCCGTCGTCGTTCGTCGAGGTCGGGTTCCAGGAGGGCCACCACGGCGTCACCGTGATCATCGACGACGCGGGCATGCGGATGAGTCCCGAACAGCTCGAGGACGCCCGGCAGGTGCTCAGCGGTGAACGCCCCGTCGACATCCACGATCTGGGCCCCGCGCCCAAGGTCGGCTTCCCCGGCATCGCCGCGCTGGCCCGGCGCTACGGCTTCTCCGTGCACGTGGACGGCCCCAACATCTTCGGCGGTATGCGGGCGATGGTGTATGTGCCCGCCGCGCTGCTGGTCTCGGGCGCGGCCCCGCGCCTGCCCGAACCCGAACTCACCGCGCCGGCGCACGTTCCGGTGCCGGTGCCCGACCTCGTCGAGCCCGAACGCGGCGCCGAGGTGCACGAGATCACCAGCGGCGGGCTGCCCAAGCGCCGCCGCAGGCCGGTTGCCCCGGATTCGGCGGGGGCAGTCACCGAATCGGGGCAGGCTCGCCCCGAACTCGCCGCTGCCTGGCACAGCGGTTCCCGCAGCGGTCGTGCCGCTGCGGCCGAGCGAACCACGGAAGGAACAGCCGATGAGCACACCGGTGGCCGATAGCACGAACCGATTGGCGTGGCTGCTCGGGGATCTGGAGATCCCCGGCGTCCGCTTCGCGGTGCTGCTGTCCGAGGACGGACTGCGCATCGCCCACTCCCGTGGTGTGGCCAAGGACGACGCCGAACGCTTCGCCGCGGCGGCCTCGGGCCTGCGCTCGCTCGGCAAGGCGCTCGGCGAGTTCTGTGGGGGCTCGCAGAACGCGGTGCGCCAGAACATGACCGAGTACGACGAGGGCATGATCATGATCACCGCCGCCGGAACCGGTGCGCTCCTAGGCGTGGCGACCACGCTCGACGTCGACGTCGCGCTGGTCGCCCACCGGATGAACGAGCTGGCCTCCCGGGTCGGCCACGAGATCGGCAGCGCGCCCCGTCACGGTGGCAGGTAATGACGCGCGGCAGGCGTGATCCCGACCTCGTCCGGTCCTATGTGCGGGCCGGTGGACGGGTCAAGGCCGCGCGGGAACTGGATCTGGTGACCCTGATCCGCGCGGTCGCCGACCCGCGGCCCGACCACCGGCCCGACCAGCGCCGGGTGCTGGCGTTGCTGAGCCGCCGTGGCGCGCTCTCGATCGCCGAGCTGTCGGCCTATCTCGATCTGCCCGCCTCGGTGGTGAAGATCCTCGTGTCCGATCTGCTCGACAGCGGACATCTGCAGTGCCCCACTCCGGCCGAGGTGAAGCCGGAACTAGCGTTGATCAAGGAGGTGCTGCATGGGCTCCGTGCCCTCGCGGGCTGAGGTCGATTACGTCGCGGATACCGTGACGCGCTCGGTGAAGATCCTGGTGGCAGGCAACTTCGGCGTCGGGAAGACCACCTTCGTCGGAACCGTGTCCGAGATTAGGCCGCTGCGCACGGAGGAGACGATCACCGAGGCCAGTATCGGCGTCGACGACATGGCGGGCCTGGGTACCAAGGTGCAGACCACCGTCGCGCTGGACTTCGGCAGGCTCACCCTGAATCCGCAGTTGGCGCTGTATCTGTTCGGCACCCCGGGACAGGAACGTTTCGCCCCGCTGTGGGAGGAGCTGGCCCGCGGCGCGCTGGGCGCGCTGGTACTGGTCGACACCCGTCGCATCGAGAAGGCCGACGACGTGCTCTCCGCGCTCGAGCAGCGTGGCGTGCCGTACGCGGTGGCGGTCAACGAGTTCGAGGGCTTCCGCCGCTATCCGCTCGAGGAGATCCGCGAGGCGCTGGACCTGGCGCCGGAGACGCCGGTGGTGGCCGTCGACGCGCGCCGCCGCGATCACGGCCTGCGCGCGCTGATCACGCTGGCGGAGTTCCTGTTCCACCGGCAGGAAGTAGCGGCGTCATGACGCTGGATCTCTCGATCGACGAGCGCGTGCCGATGTACGCGCCCGAGTTCGCCGCCGACCCGCAGGCGGCTTACCGCGAGATGCGGCGCCGCTTCGGTTCCGTGGTGCCCGTGGAGCTCTCGCCGGGGATCCGGGCGACGCTGGTCATCGGCTATCACACCGCGGTGCGCATCCTCAACGATCCCGAGCACTTCCCGGCCGACCCGCGGCTGTGGCAGCGCGACATCCCGCAGGACTGCCCGGTGCTGCCCATGCTGCAGTTCCGGCCTGCCGCGCTGCGCACCACCGGCGCCGAGCACGCGCGCTACCGGCAGGCCAATGTGGCCGGCATCGCCGGGGTCGACCTGTACGCGATGCACGCCACCATCGAACAGTTCGCCATCCCGCTGATCAACAGTTTCTGCGCCACCGGCTCGGCGGATCTGCTGAGCCAGTACGCGTTTCCGCTGGTCTTCCAGGCGCTGAACTCGATGCTGGGGTGCACGCCCGAGATCGGTCAGCAGGTGGCCACCGGCATGGCCCAGATCTTCGAGGGCGACGACGCGGAGGCGGGCAACAATCTGCTGGCCAGCGCGCTGTCGGACCTGGTCGCGTTGCGCCAGCGCGAGCCCGGCGACGATGTCGCCACCCGGCTGCTGCACCACCCCGCCGCGCTCACCGACGAGGAGATGGTGCACCAGCTGCTGGTGCTCTACGGCGCCGGGATCGAGCCGATGCTCAACCTGGTGGTCAACACGCTGCGGCTGATGCTCACCGACGACCGCTTCGCCGGTGATGTCCTGGGCGGCAGCCTGTCCACCCGTGACGCGCTCGACGAGGTGCTCTTCACCGACCCGCCGCTGGCCAACTTCTGCATGACCTATCCGCGCCAGCCGGTCCTGATCGACGAGATGTGGCTGCCCGCCAACGAACCCGTCGTGATCTCCATGTCGGCGTGCAACAACGATCCGGCCATCGCGGGCCGCGACGTGGTCGACAATCGGGCGCACCTGGCCTGGAGTGCGGGCCCGCACGGGTGCCCGGCCAAGTCGGTGGCCTACCTGATCGTGCAGGACGCGATCGACCAGCTGCTCGACGCGCTGCCCGAACTGCGCCTGGCCGTGCCCGCCGAGGAGCTGGTGTGGCGGCCCGGTCCGTTCCATCGTTCGCTGGCCGCGCTGCCGGTGGAGTTCCCGAAGACGCCGCCGCTGCCGATGCCCTGAGCCGTCACCGCGGACGCAGCGCCGGACCGACGAAGCGTTCGACCAGCGCGCGTTCGGCGGCCGCGTCGGGCAGTGGCCAGGTGAGCAGCGAGAGCACGACCCGCACGATCCAGCCCGCGGCCGCGTCGTCGGGGGCGATACGGGTGAGTGTGGTCGCGAGGTGTCCGAGTTCGGGTGCGGACGCCAGCAATCCGTCGGTGCCGGGGGAGCGGTGCCGGGTCAGCCACTGGTGCAGCACCGGATCGGCGCGCAGGGCGGCCACGGCGGCCAGGATCGCCTCGACCGGCCTGCGCTGCGCGGGAATCTTGTCGACGGCGTGGTCGATGCGCGCGACCACGCCGCCCGCGGCCCGCAGCACGACCGCGCGCACGAGCTGGGGTCTGCCGCCGACGTGGCGGTAGAGCGTGGCGCGCGAGCAGCCCGCCGCCGCGGCGATGTCCTCGGCGGTGACACTGTCGATGCCGTGTTCGAGGAACAGTGCCAGTGCCGTGCGTTCGATGCGGTCGACGGCCGCGGCCCGGCGGTCACCACCGGTCAGCCAGTCGTCGTGTCCGGTCATCGGTCCTCCTCGTGTCTCGGCATGAGACGCATTCGCGAATCTGTCTAGCCGAATCAGCGCTGGAAGGTCGGTGTTTCCGCGGAAACCACCGGATGGTGGTCGCGGCGGCGCCGTCTCAGTGCGAGACAGTCGTTGACCGGATGACCGTGGCGGCGCACGGTGGGCGCCGACACCCCTGACCCGGAAAGGCCGCCATGACCACCGACCTCGCGGCGTTCGACCTGTTCGACCCGGCCGTCCTCGACGACCCCGCTCCGCTGTATCGCGCTCTGCGCACCCACGCGCCGGTGTACCGGGTGCCGGGCACGGACTTCTTCCTCGTCGCCTCCTGGGCGGCGGTCGCCGAGGCCGCCGCCCGCACCACGGACTTCTCCTCGCACCTGACCGGCGTGCTCGTCGCGAACCCCGGCGCGGCGCCGGTGACCTTCGACCTGGACGCGGCGGGCGAGGCCGTCCATGTCCTGGCCACCGCCGACGGCGGCACGCACGCCGCGCATCGCGGCCTCGTCGGCCCGGCCCTCGCCAAACGCGTTCGCGCGCTGGGTCCGGTCGTCACCGCGCTCGCCGACCGGCTCTGGACCGAGGAACTCGACGACGACCGGATCGACTGGGCCACCGGTATGGCCGACCGCCTGCCGCTGGCCGTGATCGCCGAACTGGTGGGATTCCCGGCCCGGGACGTGCCCCGGCTGCTCACCTGGGCCTACGACTCCACCGAGATGCTGGGCGGGGTGGTCGCCGAGGGGCGGATGGCCGCGCTGGTCACCTCCGCCGCCGAACTCGCCCACTACGCCTACCTGGCCCTCCAGGAGGCGACAGCGCGTGGTGCGCAACCGCATACGCTGCTGGCCGTCCTCGTGGCGGCGGTGGCGGACGGGCGCATCGACGAGCAGCAGGCGGTGCTGATCCTGGTGCAGCTGATCGGCGCGGGTGGGGAGTCGACCGCGGGCCTGATCGCCGCGGCGGCACGCATCCTGGCCACCGACCACGCGCTCCAGGCCACGCTGCGCGCCCGCCCGGACCTGGTCCCGGCCTTCCTGGACGAGGCGCTGCGCCTGGAATCACCGTTCCGCGGTCATCACCGGCACGTCGTGGCCGGCACCCGCCTCGGTGGTGTCGACCTGCCCGCGGGCAGCCACCTGCTCCTGCTGTGGGGTGCGGCCAACCGCGATCCGGCGAGGTATCCCGATCCCGACACCGTCGACCTGACCCGCCCGCGCGGCCGATCCCACACCGCGTTCGGGGCAGGCGCGCACTTCTGCATCGGCTCGACCCTGGCCCGCCTCGAGGCCACCGCCGCGATCAGCCTGCTGCTGGAGCGCACCGCGCACATCTGCCTGCGCGCCGACGCCCCACCGCGCTGGGTGCCGAGCCTGTTCGTCCGGCGGCACGCGAGCCTGCCACTGCTGGTCACTCCACGCTGAGCCGGGGCACCGAGCACGACGAATTCGGCGTGGGTCGCGCAAGTTCGCCGCGGCGACCCGCCCGCCCCGCCCACAACCATGAAAAGTGCTCTTGTTGCGAACTGGTGGTCCTATCCGCAAACTCCGGCAAATCCCGGGAACGCCCCGAGCAGCGGGATTAACCGGAGTGTTGCGGTGGGTGGATACCGGTTGGTTCGGCGGGCGATGATTCGCCGAATTCGCACCGTGGGGATTCGGCCCCGGAATACCGGCTGGTAACGGTATTTCGGAGCGAAAGCGACCCTTGACGGTTGATCTTCGCCGCCCTACTGTCCCACTCTCTCGAAATGTTTCCGGACGGCACGCCGGCCCCTGCCGTCCCCCGTATGCGTTTCCAAGGAGTATTCACGTGAGAAGTCGATTTCTTTTCCTCGCCGGTGCGATGGTGGTGGCGCCCCTCGCGACGCTGCTCGTCCCCGTCGGAAATGCCCAGGCGCACGGCTGGGTCACCGGCCCCGCCAGCAGGCAGGAACAGTGCGCCCGCGGACTGGTGTCCTGCGGTGCGGTGAAATACGAACCCCAGAGCGTGGAAGGCCCCAAGGGGCTCACCTCGTGCAGCGCGAACAAATATCCCGAACTCGACGACGACACGCTCGGCTGGATACCACAGAAAGTCTCCGGCGCGACCACTTTCACGTGGAAGAACACGGCCAATCACCGCACCCTGAATTGGGAATACTTCCTCGGGAACACCAGGATCGCCGTCATCGACGGCCGCAATGAACAGCCGCCGATGGAAGTCACCCACACCATCGATCTCTCACCGTATTCCGGGCGCCAGAAATTGCGCGCGGTCTGGAACATCGGCGACACCGCCGCCGCGTTCTACAGCTGCGTCGACCTCGAGATCGGTGGCGGCGGCAGCACCCCGACCACCACCCCGACACCGACCACCACCACGCCCCCGCCCACCACGACGGTTCGGCCGACCACCACGAAACCCCCTGCCACCACCACGAATCCGCCCGCCACCACCACACCCGGCGGCGGTCACCACCACCCGACGACCACCGCGCCCGCCTCCTCCGCGTGGCGCCAGGGCGCCACCTACGCCGTCGGCGACAAGGTCACCTATCAGGGCGTCACCTACACCTGCCGACAGGCGCACACTGTGCACGACCCCAACTGGACGCCCCCGAACACCCCCGCCCTCTGGTCGCGCGCATGAATCGTGTGTGTTCTCCCACCATGAACGCGCCGATGGGGTGAGGATTGGGACGACTCGAAGGGACGTGAGAGATGAGTGACAGGAAGTTCGCTTTCGCCATCGCGGCCACCGGCGCGACGGTACTGGCGATGACGATCGGCGCACCCGGCGCCTCGGCGGGTGTTTCGCAGTTGACCGTCAAACCGAATATCAGTGTCGGGTCGTCGACCAATTACGGCACCGGATGCACCTATCAGTTGCTGGCCCGGCTCAGTATCGGGATCGTCCCCGTGTCCTACTACGACAACGGCCAGTTGCTGGCCGTTGTCGCCCCCACCGATGGTGTCGCCATGTACAACTGGGTGCCCGCCTACGAGGGCGTCCACACGCTGACCGCCTACCAGGACGGCATCGGCAGCAGCGCCACGGTGTCGGTGGGCCGTGGCTACCACTTCGGCGAGAACTGCGTGGTCACCGGCGGCTGATCCGGCACACCACCACCGGCCCGGTCCCTCGCGGACCGGGCCGGTTGTCGTCTACCGGGTATCACTTCTTGGCGTCGGCCTTCTTCTTGCTCGCCTTCTTCGCGGGCTTCTTCGGATCCGACCCGTTACTGCCCGCCGTGCCCGCCGGTTCCGCGGCGGTGACGACCAGGTCGTCGTCGACCACCTCGACCCGCACCGTGGCACCCGGTGTCAGCCCACCGTCGAGCAGCAGCCGCGAGATCCGGTTGTCGAGCTCCTTCTGCACCGTGCGCCGCAGCGGCCGCGCACCGAACTCGGGCTGGAAACCGCGCTCACCCAGCCAGTCCACCGCCGGTTCGCTGATCTCGAGATCGATGTCCTGGGCGGCGAGCATGCGTCGCGTCTTGTCCAGGATCAGGTTGACGATCCGTTCCAGCTGCGACTTGTCGAGCCGGTGGAACACCACGGTCTCGTCGATGCGATTGAGGAATTCCGGCCGGAAATGCTGCTGCAACCGTTCCATCAGCTGCGGCGTGATCGCGTCCAGATCGCCCTCGGGGGCCTTCAGAATCAGATCCGAGCCGATATTGGAGGTCATGATCACGATGGTGTTCTTGAAATCGACGGTGCGGCCCTTGGAATCGGTGACCCGCCCGTCGTCGAGCAGCTGCAGCAGCACATTGAACACATCGGGATGCGCCTTCTCGACCTCGTCGAACAGGATCACCGAATACGGTTGCCTGCGCACCTTGTCGGTGAGTTGCGCGGCATCGTCGTAGCCGACATATCCGGGCGGCGCGCCGACCAGTCGCGAGACCGTGTGCTTCTCCTGGAATTCGCTCATGTCGAACCGGATGAGCCGGTCCTCGTCCCCGAACACCGCCTCGGCCAGCGCCTTGGCCAACTCGGTCTTGCCGACACCGGTGGGCCCGAGGAACAGGAACGAACCGATCGGCCGGTTCGGGTCCTTGAGCCCGGCCCTGGCCCGGCGCACCGCCTCGGCCACCGCCACGATCGCCTCGTCCTGACCGATCACCCGCTTGTGCAGCACGTCCTCGAGTTCCAGCAGGCGCTGCTTCTCCTCGGCGGTGAGATCGGCGACCGGGATGCCGGTCTGGCGCGAGATCACCTCGGCGATGTCGACCACGTCGACCACCGGATCGGTCGAGGTGAGCCCGGACTCCTCGAGTTCCTCCTCGGCCGTGGCGATCTCGGCCTTGATGGCGGTGGCGCGCTCGTAGTCCTCGGTGTCGACGGCGGCGTCCTTCTCCCGGTAGAGCCGGGCGATGTGCTCGTCGCGGGCCTTCACCTCCGGATCGGGTGTGCCCGAACGCAACCGGACCCGCGCGCCCGCCTGGTCGATCAGGTCGATCGCCTTGTCGGGCATGAACCGGTCGGTGATGTAGCGATCCGAGAGCTGCGCCGCCGCCACCAGCGACTCGTCGGAGTAGCGCACCTGGTGGTGTTCCTCGTAGACATCGGACAGGCCGCGCAGGATCTCCACGGTGTCCTCCACGGAGGGCTCCGACACCATCACCGGCTGGAACCGCCGCTCGAGCGCGGCGTCCTTCTCGATGTACTTGCGGTACTCGTCGATGGTGGTCGCGCCGACGACGTGCAGTTCGCCGCGCGCCAGGGCGGGCTTGAGCAGATTGCCCGCGTCCATCGACCCCTCGCCGCCGCCCCCGGCGCCGACGATGGTGTGCAGCTCGTCGATGAACACGATCAGTTCGTCCTTGTGGGCCCGCACCTCGTCGAGGATCTTGGTCAGCCGCTCCTCGAACTCGCCGCGGTACTTGCTGCCCGCCACCAGCGAGCCGACGTCGAGGGCTATCACCCGGCGATCGGCGAGCGTGGAGGGCACGTCATCGTTGACGATCCGCTGCGCCAGCCCCTCCACGATGGCGGTCTTGCCGACACCCGGATCGCCGATCAGCACCGGATTGTTCTTGCGGCGGCGCGAGAGGATCTCGATGGTCTGCTCGATCTCCTCGGCCCGCCCGACCACCGGGTCGACCAGGCCCTCCCGCGCCTCGGCCGTGAGGTCGCGGCCGTATTCGTCCAGCGTGGGGGTGTCGGACTTGTCCCGTTTGCGGCTGCCCGCACCGGCACCCGGGGTCGGGGAGGCCCCCGAGGACCCGCTCTGGCTGGCCGCGAGACCGGCGACCAGGGCCTGGGCGGCGACACTGTCGGGCAGCGAGGCGATGCCGAGCAGGATGTGTTCGGGGCCGATATAGCTGCTGCCCGCCTGGGCGGCCTGACGCTGGGCGGCGCGCAGGGCGAGCTTGGTGGCGGGGCTGAGGGTGATGTCGGTGATGTCGCTGTCGCTGGGTGAACCGGTGTCGAGATAGTCCTGCATCTGCTCGGCGACCTGGTCGGGGTCCAGGCTGAGTTCGGCGACGATACTGCGTCCGGGTTCGGCTTCGGTGGCCGCGTAGAGCAGGTGTTCAGGGGTGATCTCGGTATTGCCCCACTCCTGGGCCGCCTCGCGGGCCGAACCGACGAGCAACTTGGCGTTGTCGGTCATCAACCGGCCCAGATCGATGCGCTGTACGGGTGGTTTCGAGGACATCCCGGATCCGAAGAATCGCTGGAAGATGTCGTCGAAGGAGTCCATCGAACTCGGCCAGCTCGCAGTCATTCCCTACCTCTTCGCTCGTCGGGCCGCGCCGCGGCGGCCGCTCCTGCTGATCGGGTCGGTGCTGCCAGCAATCTTTCGGCATCCGTGGACACGGTGCAAGCGGTTGGACAGTTTCACATCTGCAACGTCGTGAGGTGTGGCGCGCAAACCAAACTCCGGCGAAATCGGTCCGAAACCACCGGTTTTGTCTGATTCTTGATCACGGAGCGACACGGCCGGGTAGCGTGACGACCCGCGCGGAGGGTATCGACCGCCGCGCCCATTTTTGCCCGCCGACCGCGCTGGTCGAACAGGCCGACGGGAAGAAGAGCACGGAGTTTGGTCACCGACGTCATCGATGTCACCGCGGATTTCACCATCGCGCGACAGGCATTGTGGGATGTACTGCTGGATCCGCAGAGCTATCCGCGGATGTTCACCGGGATCGGCAGCTGCGAACGAGTGGAACGCCCCGACGGGGCGGTGGTCTGGCAGGTCCGCGTCGGTTCCGCCGACGCGGGGATCCAGACCCACGAGTTCGTCCTCGAGATCGGCCGCTGGTACGAGAGTTTCGAGCTGCGCAGCAGGCAACTGGGCAGCTTCGCTTCCATCCGGTTGCGCGGCGACCAGCAGCGCACCCGCCTCGACATCACCCTGTTCGCCGCCGCCCGGGTGCATCCGGCGCTGGAACAGCGCAACAACTCGGCGGTGACCGACTGGGTGCGGGCCGGGCTGCGCCGCACGGCCGATGTGATCGCCGGGACCAGGTCCTCGGTGGTAGTCAATGCCGAGCGTTCGGTGCTGCGCCGCAATGCGGGGGTGGCGCGCAGTATCGCCGCCACCGGGCTCATGCGGCCGGAACCGATGTCGATCGTGCGGCAGTTGCGTTCGCTGTCGAAGTGGGGTTTCAACCTGGCCGGTGGCTACGCGGCGGGGGCGGCGCACGCGCCGGACCGGGTCGCGCTGATCGATCCGCACGGGCAGCGCACCTTCGGCGAGGTCGACGCCAGGTCCACCGCGCTGGCCGGGGCCATGCACGCGCTCGGGCTGCGCGCCGGTGACGCGATCGGCCTGCTGGCGCGCAATCACGCGGGCATGGTCGAGACCATGGTCGCCGCGGGCAAACTCGGCGTCGACGTGGCCCTGCTCAATGCCGGGCTCTCGGGCAGGCGGATCGAGGAGATCGTCCAGCGGCACCGGCTCAACGCGGTCTATGTCGACGGCGAGCTGGAGAAACTGATCCGCTACCTGCACAACGACGTCCCGCGCTTCACCACCGACGACCGTCCGCCGAACCTCGAACGCACCACGATCGAGCGCCTGATCGCACTCGGCCACGGCGATTTCCCGGTCCCCGCCCATCCCGGTCGGCTGATCGTGCTCACCTCCGGCACCAGCGGTTCCCCCAAGGGCGCGCGCCGCCCGCACGCCAAGGGGTTCGGCACCATCGCCGCGCTGCTGTCCCGGATTCCGCTGCGCGTGGAAGAGGTCGTACTCATCCCGGCGCCGCTGTTCCACACCTGGGGCCTGGCCGGGTTGCAGCTCAGCACCGCGCTGCGCGCCACCGTGGTCCTCAGCGACGGGTTCGACGCGGTGGAGTGTCTGCGCGCGGTCGCCGAGCACAAGATCACCACCCTGATCGTGGTCCCGACCATGGTCGAGCGGTTGCTCGACGTGCCCGACGCGGTGCGCGCGGGGCTGGACCTGTCGAGCCTGCGGCACGTGGTCAGCTGTGGCGCGCCGCTGGCCGGGGCGACGGTGCTGCGCTTCCTCGACACCTACGGCGACCTGCTCTACAACGTATACGGTTCCACCGAGGTGTCCTGGGCGAGCGTGGCCACCCCGGCGGACCTGCGGGTCTCGCCGACCACCGCTGGCAGGCCGCCGCTGGGCACCCGCGTCGCGGTGCTCGGCCCGGATCTGCGCCCGGTGCCGGTGGGCACCACCGGACACATCTTCGTCGCCAACCACATGCTCTTCGACGGCTATGTGAACTCCGCGCCGCCGGAGGAGGCCGACGGCATGCTCGACACCGGTGACCTGGGCTATCTCGACGCGGCGGGCCGGTTGTTCGTGGCGGGCCGCGACGACGAGATGATCATCTCCGGCGGCGAGAACGTCTTCCCGCGCCCGGTGGAGGAGGCGCTGGCGCACCTGCCGCAGATCACGGAGGTGGCCGTGGTGGGGGTGCCGGACCGGGAGTTCGGGCAGCGGCTGGCCGCGTTCGTGGTGAAACGCGAAGGGGCGGGCCTGGATTCGGACATGGTCCGCACCTACATCCGCAATCGGCTCAGCCGGTTCTCGGTCCCGCGCGACGTCACGTTCCTCAACGCGCTGCCGCGCGGGGAGACCGGCAAGATCCTCAAGCGGGTGCTGGTGCGCCCGGAATCGGCGCTGAGCGAATAGCTCAGCGCGGCGATTCGCGGCCCGGTCCGGCCAGCGCGCGCAGGAAGAACGCGAGATTGGCCGGACGTTCGGCCAGCCTGCGCATGAAGTACCCGTACCACTGCTCGCCGTAGGGGACGTAGACGCGCAGGTGATCGCCCGCCGCGGTGAGACGTCGCTGCTCGTCGGCGCGGATGCCGTAGAGCATCTGGTACTCGTACTCGTCGGCCTTGCGCCGCGCCGAGCGCACCCCGACCCCGGCCGCGTCGAGCATGGCCGGATCGTGCGAGGCGATCATCGGATAGCCCGCGCCCGCGGTGAGGATCGCCAGGCACCGCAGATACGAGGCGTCGACCTCGGAGCGCTCCCGGAAGGCCACGCCGACGGGTTCGTCGTAGGCGCCCTTGCACAACCGGATGCGCGAGCCGGGGTCCGCCAGGGTGCGGCAGTCCTCCTCGGTGCGGCGCAGATACGCCTGCAACACCGTGCCCAGCCACGGATAGTCGGTGCGCAGCTCCCGCACGATCGCCAGGGTGGAGTCGGTGGTGGTGTGGTTCTCGGCGTCGACGGTCACCCACAGACCGGCGGCCTCGGCGGCCGCGCAGATCTCGCGGGCATGCTCGCGGGCCACCGCGTGCCCGTCACGCGGCAGCGCCTGGCCGAGCGCGGACAGCTTCACCGAGACCTCCAGCGGCCGCACGGCTCCCGCCGCCACCGCGGCCTGCGGGAGCCGCCCGAGCGCGGCGATCAGCGTGCGGTACTGCTCGACGGTCGCCTCGGCACCGGCGAGGTCGGTGGTGTCCTCGCCGAGGTAGTCGATGCTGACGAACCGGCCGGACCCGACCAGGGCTTCGGTTGTGCGCACCGCCTCCTCGACCGTGGTGCCAGCGACGAAGCGGGACACCACGTCACGGGAGAGCGGCAGCCGGGTGATCGTGTGCTCGAGCCGCGGCGAGCGCGCGGCGGCCAGCATGGCCGAACGCAGCATGGCCGACATCAGCCGACCTCCGGTTCCTGGTGCGGGTAGCGGTGCTCGGTGGGCGGGGTGAAGGTCTCCTTGATCGTGCGCGCCGAGGTCCAGCGCAGCAGATTCTGGGCCGAACCCGCCTTGTCGTTGGTGCCCGAGGCCCGTCCGCCGCCGAAGGGCTGCTGGCCGACCACCGCGCCCGAGGGCTTGTCGTTGATGTAGAAGTTGCCGGCGGCGAAGGTGAGCCGGTCGGTGGCCGCGGCGATCGCGGTGCGGTCCTCGGCGATGACCGAGCCGGTCAGGCCGTACGGGCTGCCGCGGTCGACCAGGTCCATGGCGTCGGCGAAACCGGTCGGGGTGCTGTCGTCGTAGACGTGCACGGCCAGGATCGGGCCGAAGTACTCGGTGTGGAACGCCTCGTCGCCGGGGTCGTCGCCGACCACCACGGTCGGTTCGACGAACCAGCCGACGCTGTCGTCGCTGTGCCCGCCCGCCACGACGGTCAGCCCGGGCGTGGCCTTGGCACGTTCGAGCGCGGCGACATTGCGATCGAAGGCCCGCCGATCGATCAGGGCGCCACCGAAGTTCGAGAAGTCGGTGACATCGCCGTAGCGCAGCGCGGAGGTCTTCTCGATCAGGTCTTCCGACATCACCGTCCACACCGAGCGCGGCACGAACGCGCGCGAGGCCGCCGAGCACTTCTGACCCTGGTAGTCGAACGCGCCGCGCAGCAGCGCGGTGGTGAGTACCGCCGGATCGGCCGAGGGGTGCGCGAGCACGAAGTCCTTGCCGCCGGTCTCGCCGACCAGTCGCGGATAGGTGCGATACCGGTCCAGTTGCTGGGCCACCGCCCGCCAGAGCTGCTGGAAGGTGCCCGTCGACCCGGTGAAGTGCACGCCCGCCAGACGCGGATCGGCCAGCACGACCTCGGAGATCTCCGGCCCTGGCCCGTTGACCAGGTTGATCACCCCCGGCGGCAGCCCGGCCGCCTCGAGCAGCCGCATCGTGAGGTAGGCCGCGACCGCCTGCGAGCGGGCCGGCTTCCAGACCACGGTGTTGCCCATCAGGGCGGGCGCGGTCGGCAGATTGCCCGCGATGGCGGTGAAGTTGAACGGCGTCACCGCGTAGACGAACCCCTCCAGCGAGCGGTACTGCATGCGGTTCCACACCCCGCGCGTCGAGAGCGGCTGCTCGGCCAGGATGCCGCGCGCGAAGGACACATTGAACCGCCAGAAGTCGACCAGCTCGCAGGGCGCGTCGATCTCGGCCTGATAGGCCGACTTGGACTGCCCGAGCATGGTCGCCGCCGCGATCCGCTCACGCCACGGGCCGGCCAGCAGGTCGGCGGCTCGCAGGAAGATCGCGGCGCGGTCCTCGAACGGCATCGCCTGCCAGGCGGGCGCGGCCGCGCAGGCGGCGGTGACGGCGGCGGCCGCGTCGGCGGCACTCGCGTCGCGCAGGGTGCCGAGGACGGCGGCGTGCCGGTGCGGCTGGACGACCTCGAAGACCGGACCGTCACCGCGGACCGCGCGGCCGCCGATGACGTGGGTGATCTCGGTGGGAGAGGCCGCCAGCTCGGCCAGCGCGGCCTGCAACCTGCGGCGTTCGGGGGTTCCGGGAGCGAAGCTGCCGACGGGCTCGTTGACCGGCGTCGGCGTGGTCGCGATGGCATCCATGGGTGCGGCTCCTGCGTCGTCGGGGCGGGATGTGACGTAGTCAACTCCGATCTTGCGCGCGCATAATCGTCTGATCGGATGAATGTCGCGGTGTGTCTTCATCCGATCCGCCAAAGCAGGAGGCCGTCGATGCCGGAGGACGCCATCACCCTCGGTGCGCTGCTCGCCGCGCTCGACCACACGGTGGCCACGCTGGTCGAAGCGCCCGCGGGGGAGCAGGTGACGCTGCGCTCGGTCGCGCTCGGCGAACCCGCCGACCTCGCCGGCATCTCCGGTGCCCTGCCCGAGGTGTATCTGCTGGTCGGCGCGGACGCGGCGGCCACCGGGGCGTGGCTGCACACGGCCGGGAAGCGCGAGCGGTCGCACCGGCCCCGGGTGCTGATCACCAAGAGCGCCGACGACGCGCCGGTACGCGCGGCCGCCCGGGACGCGGACATCGCCCTGGTACGGCTGCACCGCGAAGCCCGCTGGGACCAGGTGTTCCCCCTGGTCCGTCGCCTGGTCACCCGAGCACCCGCGCGCCGCACCCCCGCCGGCGACCACGACCTGCTCGCCCCGGACACCGACCTGTTCGGCCTGGCTCAGGTGGTGGCCGGGGAGACCGGCGGCATGGTCTCCATCGAGGACCCGTCCTCGCACGTGCTCGCCTACTCCGCCTCGGACTCCTCCGCCGACCGGCTGCGCATCGAATCCATCCTCGGCCGCGAAGGCCCCGCCGACTACCTGCGCATCCTGCGCGCCTGGGGCGTGTACGACCGGGTCCGGCGCAGCGACGAGGTCGTTGACGTCCCCGAACATCCCGAACTCGCGATGCGCCGCCGCCTCGTCGTCGCCATCCGCCGCGGCACCGGCGCCCAGGCCAGAATGCTCGGCACCCTCTGGCTCCAACAGGGCGCCCGCCCACTGCGCCCCGACGCGGCCCAGGTCCTCCGCGGCGCCGCGGCGGTAGCGGCCCGGATCATCGCCCGCAGACTCGACGCACCCTCGACCGAGGCCCTGCTGGTCCGCCGCCTGTTCGGCGCACACGGCGACGGAGTCGACGTACCGTCGGTCGTCGCGGCCCTCGGCCTGCCTGTCGAGGGCCCCGCCGCAGTGATCGGCTTCGCGGCCCTCCGCACGGCCGACGGAGTCGGTTCGGCGTCAGCGCACGGCGTGAGTGCCGGGCGCGGTTCGGGAGCGGCGCGCGGCCCGAGTGTCGGGCGCGGATCGGGAGCGGCGCCCGGCTCGAGTGCTGGGCGCGGTTCGGGAGCGGCGCATGGCCTGAGCGCTGGGCGCGGTTCGGCGGCGGAGATCGGCTCGGCAGCGGGGCATGGCCGGAGCGGCGGGTCCGGTTCGGCCAGTGACATCGGTTCGGGAGCCGCGCTCGGTCCGGTGGCCGGGTTGGTGACTTCGAGTGGCCTGATCCGGTTGTACGCCAGTGCTTTTCGTGACGATTCGGTGACCGAGGCGATCGGTGATCGGGTCTATGTGCTGGTGCCCTCCTATCATTCGGCCGCCGGTGTGGGTTCGTGGGTTCGCGAGCTGGTCGCGCAGCTCGAGCAGGCGCGCGGCCTCGTTGTCCGGGCCGCGATCGCAGCGCCCGTCGCCGGGCTCACCGCCGTCGCGGCGGCCCGCGAGGAGGTCGACCGGGTGCTCGACAGCCCGGCCGACCCCGACGCGCGCGTCACCACCCTGGCCGAGGCGCGCACCGCGGTACTGCTGACCGAGATCATCGAACTCATCCGCGACCGGCCCCACCTGCACGACCCCCGCCTGGCCGCCCTCGACACCTACGACCGCGCCCACGCCGCCGACCTGCGCGCCACGGCCCGCGCCTACCTGCGCGCCCACGGCGAGGTGAGCGCTGCCGCCGCCGCGCTGCGCATCCATCCGAACACGCTGCGCTACCGCCTGCGCCGCATCGAGTCCGTCCTGGGCATCAGCCTGAACGACCCCGCCGACCGCCTGCTGCTCGAGCTGCAATTGGCCGCGGCTCCCGACCCGTCGACCTAGGCCGACTCCGGGGCCCGGTGTGGGGATCAGGTTCCGGTGGGTACCTCGCCGACCGCCATCGCCGGGTCGATCACGCCGAACACCTCGCCCTGGGGTGCGCGGACGATGCCGGTCCGGCCGAAGGGACTGTCGTCGGGGCCCATGATCACCGTGGCGCCCAGTGCGGTGGCCTGGTCGAGGGTCGCGTCGGTGCCGTCCACCTGGATCCAGGCCAGCCAGTAGGGCGGCATGCCCATGCCCGAGGCGTCCATCATCCCGCCGATCTCGACGGTCTCGCCGGGGCGCGCGAAGGTGGAATAGGTGAAGTTCTCGCCGTCGCCGATCTCGGTGTAGTGCCAGCCGAAGACGCTGCTGTAGAACTCGTGCGCCCGGTCGTATCCGGTGGTGTGCAGCTCGTTCCAGCAGTAGGCCCCCGGCTGGTTGTAGATGCCCGCGCCGTGATGGGCCTTGGCTTGCCACACCCCGAACACGCCACCGGTCGGGTCGGCCGCGACGAACATCCGTCCCGCGTCGAACACATCGAACGGTGGCATGAACACCTTGCCGCCCGCCGCCACGACCCGCTCGGCGATCTCGTCGGCACGGTCGGCGGCCAGATACGTCGTCCAGGTGGACGGCATCTGCGCCATCCCTTCGGGTTTCGGGCCGATGGCCGCCGCCGGGCGCCCGTCGAGATCGGCCATCAGATAGCCGCCCGCCCCGGCGGGCGCGTCCTGGACCTCCCAGCCGAACAGCGCGCTGTAGAACGCGCGGGCGGCGGTGGTGTCGTCGACCTGACAGTCGATCCAGCAGGGCGTGCCCTGCGGCCAGGCTTCGTCACGTGTCGGCATGTCGAACGTCCTTCCTCGATGATGGATGGCACCCGGCCGGATCAGCACCGGCACACGCCAGTCAACCACCGGCCACCGACAGATCCGGTGACCCCGCGACCCCACTGAACTGGAACAACACGTATTCACTGCGACAGTCCGAGCGGTCCGGCGCTCACCGTGGCAACTCGTTACCGCTGTTATGTTCTTCGCGCCGATCCTGCGGTGGCTAGGTCAACGACGGACACGAAACCGGTCGGGGAGCGACTCATATGGTGCGAAGCGGTGCGGAGCGTGGGCGCGTGCGACTACTGGCGACGATGCTGGCGCTGGTGGTCGTCTTCGGATGTGGTGGTGGTCCGGCGGCCGGGCAGCCCGCCGTGACCCCCGCCGCGCGCTGGACCGCCCAGCACGACGGTCCCGCCCCCTACCCGGAGGTCCGGGTGGAGCGTGGGGTCGACATCGCGATGAGCGACGGCGTGGTCCTGAAAGCCGATGTGTACCGGCCCGCCGACGCCGCGGGCGTGATCGAGCAGCGGCCGCTGCCGACCATCGTCAGCCTCACGCCCTATTCGAAACTGATGACCGGGCTGATCGAACAGGCCGCGGCCACACCGGGATTGCAGCCGATGGCGGTCGATCTGGTGCGCAGGCTGAACCTGTCCACCACCCCGATCAGCGGATTCGGTGATCTGATGCAGGCACTCGACGGCGGCATGATCCAGACCATGCTCGGCGTCGACCGCCAGCTGATCAGCTCGGGGTACACCGTGGTCGTCGCCGACGTGCGCGGCACCGGCCTGTCGCAGGGCATGTGGGACACCCTCGGCGCCCGCGAGCAACTCGACACCCGCGAGGTGATCGACTGGGCGGCCGCCCAGCCGTGGTCCAACGGGCGGATCGGGATGAGCGGTGGCTCCTACTCCGGCATCAACCAGTTGCGCGCCGCCGAGGACGCCCCCGCGGCACTACAGGCGATCTTCCCGGTGGAGCCGGGCAGTGATCTCATGCGCGATGTGGTCGCCCCCGGCGGTGGTGTCGGCACGACCTTCCTGCCGATGTGGCTCAACTCGGTCAACCAGCTCAAACTGGTGCCGGATGTGGCCTCGATGGTCCAGGGCCGGTTCGACTGGACCTGGCTCGAGGACCGCATCGCCGACCCCACCACCAATTTCGACCTGCTCGCCCAGGCGCTGCTCACCCCGACCCTCGACGACATGCCCCCCGAGCTGGCCGCCGCCCTCGACGACAAGTCCGCGTTCCGCCAGGCCATCCAGGGGCACCCGGACCGGATCACCGTGCCCACCTTCGTCTACGGCGGCTGGCACGACATCTTCGCCAACAGCGCCACCAAGCTCTACGAGCAGATCCCCCTGGACCCGGGCCGCAA
Source organism: Nocardia sp. NPDC004415 (assembly GCF_053602435.1). Classification (NCBI taxonomy): domain Bacteria; kingdom Bacillati; phylum Actinomycetota; class Actinomycetes; order Mycobacteriales; family Nocardiaceae; genus Nocardia; species Nocardia sp. NPDC004415. Next base: position 140,655 of record NZ_JBSGDP010000003.1, on the reverse strand, counting down.
ACAGCTCGTCGTCGGCGACACCTATCACGCCAATCCCGGTGCGGGCACCGGTGTCGCGGGCGCCCCGCCGCGCCTGGACGTGCTGCAGCGCGCCTGGTTCGACAAGTGGCTCAAGGACATCGACAGCGGCATCGACGATTTCGGGCCGGTCACCGTGAAACAGCAGGGCGGGGACTGGATCACGCTGGCGCAGTTCCCGCAGCCCGGCGTCACCCATCGGCGGGTGTATCTGAGCCCGGCGGCCAGCGGCACCACCGAGGACAGTGTGCACGACGGTTCGCTCTCGGCGGCCGGTCCCGGCGCGGCCGAAAAGCTCACCGTCGCACCGGGACTCAGCACCGCATGCTCCCGCGACGCCGCCCAGGGCGCGGCCGGGATGCCCGCCGTCATCGACATGTGCGCCAAGGACGCCCGCATCGCCGAACGCAACGGGCTCACCTTCACCAGCGCGCCGGTGGCCGAGCAGACGGTGATCTCCGGCCCGATCAATGTGCGGCTCACCACGATCCACGACGCCGCCGACGGCTACTGGAACGTCACCGTCAACGATGTCGATCCGGACGGCACCTCCACGGTGCTCACCACCGGCCAGCTCACCGCCTCCATGCGTGCCATCGACGAGCGCCGCAGCGCCCGCTCCGTCAACGGTGACCTCACCGCCCCGTTCAATCCGCTCAGCATCGACCAGCTGCTGCCGGTGGTGCCGGGCGAACCGGTCGCGCTCGACATCGCCGTCATCCCCACCCAGGCCGTGCTCGCGCCGGGCCATCGCCTGCGTATCGATGTCTTCGCGGGCAACTCACCCAAGGGACTCGCGTTCCGGCCGATGCTCAACAACACCGAACTCAAGCCCCAGCACCTGCTGCTGGACCCGGCGGCCCCGAGCTTCGTCAACCTGCCCACCGACAAGCCGATCCCGTGACCGCCGCGGACCTCACAGCTGCGATTTCACCTCGGCCGCGATGAGCTCCAGGTGGTCGAGGTCGGCGAGATCGAGGATCTGCAGGTAGATCCGGCTCGCGCCGATCTCGCGGTAGCGGGCGATCTTGTCGACGACCTCCGCGGGCGACCCGGCCAGCCCGTTCTCCTTCAGCTCGTCGACCTCGCGGCCGATCGCCGCCGCCCGGCGGGCCACCTCGGCGTCGGTGCGCCCGACACACGCCACCAGCGCGTTGGAGTAGACCAGCTCGTCGGTGCGTCCGGCCGCGCGCACCGCGGCCCGCACCCGGTCGAACTGGGCCGCGCTGTCGGCGACCGAGGAGAACGGCATGTTGAACTCGGTGGCGTAACGGGCCGCGAGCCGGGGCGTGCGGACCGGGCCGTGCCCGCCGATCACCACCGGCACCGGGCTCTGCACCGGCTTGGGCAGCGCGGGGGAGTCGGTGAGCCGGTAGTGGGTGCCCTCGAAGTCGAAGGTCTCGCCGGGCTTGGTCTCCCACAGGCCCGTCACGATCGCCAGCTGCTCCTCGAGCAGGCCGAAGCGGTTGTCCGGGAAGGGGATTCCGTAGGCGGCGTGCTCGGCGGCGAACCAGCCGCTGCCCAGCCCGAGCTCCACCCGGCCGCCCGACATCTGATCCACCTGGGCGACCTGGATGGCCAGCGGGCCGGGCAGCCGGAAGGTGGCGGCGGTGACGAGGGTGCCCAGCCGGATCCGGGAGGTCTCCCTGGCCAGGCCCGCGAGGGTGATCCAGGCGTCGGTGGGTCCGGGCAGTCCGGAGGCGTCGCCCATGGCCAGGTAGTGGTCGGAGCGGAAGAAGGCGTCGTAGCCGAGGTCCTCGGTGGCCCGGGCCACCGCGAGCAGCGTGTCGTAGTCGGCGCCCTGCTGTGGCTCGGTGAAGATGCGAAGGTCCATGATCACCATCGTGCCCGAACCGGGCCGGTTCCCGCGCCGCGCGGGCATCCGGTGCGCGACGATGTGGGTTCGAGGTGATCGAGCGAGCGCGAGGAGTGGGTGTGGTGGCCGAGCCTGTCATCGTCGTCATGGGTGTGTCCGGGTGCGGGAAGTCCACGATCGGCGCGCTGCTGGCCGCACGGCTCGGACTGCCCTACGCCGAGGGCGACGACTACCACCCGACCGCGAACATCCAGAAGATGGCCGCGGGTATTCCGCTGACCGACGAGGACCGCGCGCCCTGGCTCGCCATCGTCGGCGTCTGGCTGCGTGAGCACGAGGAATCCGGGGGCGTGGTGGCGTGCTCGGCGCTGCGGCGCGTGTATCGCGATCAGCTGCGTGCCGGTGCGCCCGACGCCTTCTTCGTGCACCTGGCCGTCGACCGCGCCGAGCTGGTGCGCCGGCTCTCGGGTCGGCACGGCCACTTCATGCCGACGACGCTGCTCGATTCCCAGCTGGCCACGCTGGAACCCCTCCAGCCCGACGAGGCGGGCGTGACACTGGACGCGACGGTGCCGCCCGAACTACTGGTCACCGAGGCGATCGCGGCCTGGCGGGCCGATCACCGCTGAAGCAGCGGGTGCAGCTCGGCCACCGGCGCCAGCATGAGTCCGGCACCGAAGACCAGCGCGGCCAGGCAGATCACCGCGAAGAACCCCACCCACAGCAGGGCGGGCAGGTGGGTCAGCCGGGCCAGCTGATCGGCGTCGGAATCGCCGCGGCCCGGTTGCCTGCGTCTGCTGCGCTGCATCTCCACCACCGGCCGCACGGCCGCGGCCAGCAGGAACCACGCCGCCAGATAGGCGAAACCGGCCTGCAGCAGGTCGCTCCCGAACCACGAGACCCCGAACACCAGGGCGCCGAGCACCACGACGGTGAGCAGGCCGTAGACATTGCGCACCTTGATCAGCACGGCGACCAGCATGGCCAGCGTCGCCCACAGCATCACCGTGACGCGTCCCGAACCGAGCAGCGCCGCGTAGCCGAGGCCGAGCAGGGCGGGCGCGGTGTACCCGGCGGCGGCGGTGAGGATCATGCCCGGCCCGGTGGGTTTACCGCTGGACACGGTCAGGCCGGAGGTGTCGGTGTGCAGGGTGATCGCGTGCAGCCGCCGCCCGGTCAGCAGGGCCACCAATGCGTGCCCGCCCTCGTGCGCGACGGTGACCGCGGCCCTGGCCAGCCGCCACAGCGGCCGGTAGCCCACGAGCACCAGCGCGGCCACGGCGGTGACCAGCACCAGCCACCACGGCGGTGCGGGCTGCGGGGCGAGAAGACGATCGAACGTAGTGCTGACGGACTCGGTATCCACCGCCGCACCTTAGCCGTGAATTCCCGGCCCCATCGTCGGGTCGGCCCGGCCCGGAGGGAAGGCCGTGGTCCCGCTCGGCGCCGCCGGAGTCGACACGCCGCGACGGCGGTGGACGGCGCACCCGTTGTGCGCGTGGGTCTTCCGCTACCGGTAGAGCTGCCCGCGTGATAGCAATGGGCATGCCGATGCGACCCCACCGCTGGAACCCGCCCCGTCCGACCGCGCGGGCCCGGCAGACCACGAGCGTCCCGCCCCTGCCGCCCGTGCGCCTGCTGGCGCTGCCGGGCACCGCCCCCGAGGACGTGGTGGTGACACCGGAGGGCCGGGTGCTCACCGGCACCGACGACGGCGCGATCTGGAGCATCGACCCGGCCGACGGCACCCACGAGAAGATCGCGCAGGTCGACGGCCGCCCGCTCGGCCTGCACGCCGACGCCGACGGCTCGCTGCTGATCTGCGTCACCGGGCAGGGCATCCTGCGGCTGGCCCACCCGGCCGCCGAGCCGGAGGTCCTCGTCGACGAGGTCGACGGCGAACCCCTGGCCTTCCCCAGCAATGTCGTGCGCGACACCGACGGCACCGTCTACTTCTCGATCGCCTCGCGTCTCTGGCCCTTCGAGCAGTGGATGGGCGACATCCTCGAGCACTCCGGCAGCGGCCGGCTGGTGCGCCGCGACCCGGACGGCACGCTCACCGTGCTGATCGACGGCCTGCAGTTCGGCAACGGCGTGGTCCTGGCCCCGGACCGCTCGTGCGTGCTCGTCGCCGAGACCGGCGCCTACCGGATCTCGCGCCACTGGCTGACGGGTCCGCGCGCCGGTACCAGCGACCATCTCGTGGAGAACCTGCCCGGCTCACCGGACAACATGTATCTCGGCACCGACGGCCTGGTCTGGGTCGGCATGGTGGCACCACGCAACCCGTTGCTGGACAAGCTGTTCGCCCTGCCCGGTGTCTTCCGGCGGCTGACCTGGGCGCTGCCCGACAGCCTGCGTCCCGCCCCCGCCCGCACCACCTGGGTGCTCGCGCTCGACCTCGACGGCACCGTCGTCCACGACCTGCAACGCGACGGCACCGGCTTCGCCATGGTCACCTCCGTCGCCGAACACGACGGCACGCTCTACCTCGGCAGCCTGTCCGAATCGGCGGTGGCGGTGAGCACCGTGCCGTGACCCGGCTCAGCGGCGCGCGGTCACCGAGGACGGCAGCGGGTGATCGGGTTCGAGGGCGGGCAGGCCGTCGATGCTCACGGAGTTGTCGCCCGCGATCCGGCGGGCGAAGTCCTCGTCGGTGCGGCGCAGATGCGCCTCGTCCAGCACGGGACGTTCCTCGACCAGGTCCAGCCGCGGGACCGACCAGCCGCAGGAATCGGCGATCCGGTCCACCGCGACCACGACCACCGCGCGGATGCCGGTGTGGCCGGTGCCGAAACGGTCTCGCAGCGTGTCGAATTCGGCGCTGTCGGGTCGCACGACGCGGCCGGTGCCGAACAGCCGCAGGATGCGGGCAACGCGGCCGAACGAGCAGAACATCACGGTGATCCGGCCGTTGTCGCGCAGATGCGCGATGGTCTCGGAGCCGCTGCCGAACAGGTCCAGGTAGGCCACGGTGTGCTCGTCGAGCACGGCGAAGGTGTCGCGATATCCCTTGGGAGAGACATTGACATGGCCGCCGTCCGAGGGCGCCGTGCCGATGAAGAACATCGGTTGCGCCTCGATGAACGCCTGTAACTTGCCGTCGATCCGCTCGAAGACCTTGCCCATCTCGCCCTCCTTCGTCCCGCCGGGCGGCGAGCTCCCCGTCCCGAGTGTATCGGCCGCGCCGCGGCGCCCTTCGATTCACGGTGAGGGTTACCCCTGACGGCGGCGACGCGATATCCGACGATCACTGCATGACGCAGACCGTTCCCGACACCACCCATCCCGTCCAGCAGCGCTACGCGGACCCGGCCACCGAGGTTCCCGCCCAGTGGAATTCCGTGCTGCAGGTGTTGCACGAACACAAGTCGGTGCGTCGCTACCTGCCCGACCCGGTGTCACCGGAGACGGTCGAACTGCTGGTCTCGGCCGCGCAGTCGGCGGCGACCTCGTCGAACCTGCAGGTGTGGAGCGTGATCGAGGTGCGCGACGACGCCCGCCGCTCCCGGCTGGCCGCCATCGCGGGCGGCCAGGTCCACATCGAACAGGCGCCGGTGCTGCTGGTGTGGACGGCCGATTTCGCGCGGCTACGTCAGCTCGCCGCCGATCAGGGCGCCCCGCTCGACGGCGCCGACTATCTGGAATCGAGCTATGTCGGCTTCATCGACGCGGCCCTGGCCGCGCAGAACGCGGTGGTCGCGGCCGAATCCCTCGGCCTCGGCACGGTCTACATCGGCGCGCTGCGCAACAATCCGGAACAGGTGGCCGCCGAACTGAACCTGCCCGACGGTGTCTTCGCGGTCTTCGGCCTCGTCGTCGGGCACCCGGACCCGACCGAGGGCACCCAGGTCAAGCCGCGGCTGCCGCGCGCCGCGGTCCTGCACCGGGAGAGCTACGACCTGGCGGTCCAGCGCGCGGCCGTCACCGCCTACGAGCAGCGCATCGGCGAGATCTACAGCGGCCAGGGGCTGCCGTTCTCCTGGATCGAGCGGGTGCTGGCCCGGCTGGCCTCGGCCGAGGCGCTCAACGGCCGCGACCGGCTGCGTGACCACCTGCTCGCCCGCGGCTTCGGGCTGCGGTGACCGTCAGCTGTCGAGCACGGCGCGGGTCAGCGCCAGCGAACGGCAGCGCGCGTCGAGGTCGTAGACCAGGGTGTTGAGCATGAGCTCGTCGGGGGTGGTGGCGGCGAGCAGCTCGGCGGCCTGGGCGCGCACCGTCTCCGGCGAACCCTGGAGCTGACCGGTCTTGCGCTGGGCCGCGAAATGCCGTTCGGCCTCGCTGCCGGGGAACGCGGCGGCCTGCTCGGGTGTGGCCAGCGCCTGTGGCCTGCCCGCGCGCAGCTGGGCGAAGGCCAGGTCGCGGGGTGCGGCGAGCCGGTCGGCCTCGGCGTCGGTGTCGGCGCAGATCGCCGAGGCGGCCACGATCGTGTACGGCTCGGCCCTGGTCGGCGAGGGGCGGAAGTTCTCGCGGTAGAGCGCCAGCGCGGCGGCGGTGTTGTCCGGCGCGATGTGATGGGCGAAGGCGAACGGGAGTCCGAGGATGGCCGCGACCTGGGCGCTGTACCCGCTGGAACCCAGCAGCCAGACCTCCGGCTCGGCGCCCCGTCCGGGGCTGGCCACGATGCCGTCGGGGTCGGTGCCGCGGAAGAAGCCGATCAGCGCGCTGAGTTCGCGGGGGAAGGAGTCGGCGCCGAGGCCCTCGGCATGACGGCGCAGGGCACGCGCGGTGGCCGGATCGGTGCCGGGCGCGCGCCCGATACCCAGATCGACGCGGCCGGGATGCAGCGACTCGAGCGTGCCGAACTGCTCGGCGACGACCAGCGGCGCGTGATTGGGCAGCATCACCCCGCCCGAACCGACCCGGATCCGCGAGGTCGCCGCCGCCAGATGGGCCAGCACCACCGCGGGCGCCGCACTGGCGATGCCCGGCATGTTGTGGTGTTCGGCCACCCAGAACCGGCGCGCGCCCAGCTCCTCGGCGTACTGCGCGAACTGCGTCGTGGCACGCAGTGCATCGCCCGCGGTGGCTCCGTCCTGCACCGGCGCCAGATCCAGAACCGACACCTCGACCGTGCTCATGCGTCTCCTTCGCCCCGAAATGGTCCCTGCCGCTCCAACCGGTGACCCCACCCCGGATATTTCCGCGCGGTGGTGGGGGTGACCGGAGCCACTACCGGCGGGCGGTAGCGTGCAGGACTGATCGCCGTGAGGGAAGGACTTGTTTTCATGTCAGCAGACGGCTCCGGCCTGTCCACCGACACTGCGGCGGCCGCCGCGCCGAGCGCGGGATCGGAGGGCTACGAGCGCGGGCTCAATCCCCGCACCATCCAGATGATCGCCATCGGCGGCGCGATCGGCACCGGCCTGTTCTACGGGGCGGGCGCCGCCATCGAGCAGGCGGGCCCGTCGCTGATCCTGGCCTATCTCGTCGCGGGCCTGGCCATCTTCGTCATCATGCGCGCACTCGGCGAACTGCTCACCTACCGTCCGGTCTCGGGCAGCTTCGCCGAATACGCCCACGAGTTCCTCGGCCGTTTCGCCGGTTTCGCGACCGGCTGGTCGTACTGGGCGGTGTGGGTGTCGACCTGCATGGCCGAGATCACCGTGGCCGGGCACTACGTGCAGTACTGGTTCGACATCCCGCAGTGGGTGACCGCGCTGGTGGTGCTGGCGGTGCTGTTCACCGCGAACCTGATCTCGGTGCGCCTGTTCGGCGAGGGCGAGTTCTGGTTCTCGGCCATCAAGGTGACCGCCATCCTGGCGATGATCCTGATCGGCATCGGCGTGCTGGTCTTCGGCTTCGGCCACGCCGCGAACCCCACGGTGACCAACCTGTGGGCCGAGGGCGGCGTGTTCCCGAACGGCTTCGGGCAGACGCTGCTGGTGTTGCAGATCGTCGTGTTCGCCTACGTCGGTGTCGAACTCGTCGGTGTCACCGCGGGCGAGGCCCGCGACCCGAAGACCACCCTGCGCAAGGCGATCAACACCCTGCCCTTCCGGATCGGGCTGTTCTATGTGGGCGCGCTGGTGATCATCATGTCGGTGGCGAGCTGGCGCAGCTTCCACGCGGGCCGCAGCCCGTTCGTCGAGGTGTTCGAACAGATCGGCATCCCGGCCGCGGCGGGCATCATCAACTTCGTGCTGCTCACCGCCGCGCTGTCGTCGTGCAACTCCGGCATCTACTCCACCGGCCGTATGCTGCGCAGCCTCGCGCTGCGCGACGAGGCACCCACCCAGTTCGCGAATCTGAGCAAGCAGTCGGTGCCGTTCACCGGCATCTGCGCCTCGGCGGGCGCGATGGTGATCGGCGTGGTGGTCAACCTGGTCTCGCCGGACAAGGCCTTCGCCTACATCACCTCGGTGAGCACCGTCGGCATCATCGTGGTGTGGAGCGTGATCCTGGTGTGCCACCTGAAGTATCGCGCCAAGGTGCGCGCCGGTGAGCTGCCCGCCAGCGACTACCGGCTGCCCGGCGCCCCGGTGACCAACTGGGCGGCGCTGGCCTTCCTCGGCCTGGTCGTGGTGCTGCTGCTGTGGACCGACGGTGGCCGCAGCGCGCTGGTCGTCGGCGCGGTGTGGGCCGCGCTGGTCTGTGCCGGGTACTACGCCTTCGGACGTCGTCCGGTGGTGCGGGCACCGTAGTCGCGCGTCGCTCCCGTTTGCTGGAAAGCCGCTGGCAGACAAGCGTTTTCTGTCGTACCCCCTCGGTATCGTGGACAGCTGTCACGAGCGTCCGGCGCGTGGGGCCGGACGGTGCGAGAACGGGGGCACGAGATGAGTGACGAGAACCGCGGCGAGCTGCTGCCGCCGCGCCAGCACGGAAGCACCTGGCGCGAATCGGAATACCGGGTCCTGGCCGACGATCTGCGCGCGGGCGTCGATCTGGCCGCGACGGCACGCACGGTGGGGCGCACCGAATCGGCGGTGCGCACCGCCCTGCGCAACTTCGTGCCACCCGAGGAACGGGTGCCCGCCGCCGGTCGCGAACAGTGGATTCGCGCCCGGCTGGTCGCCGAACCGGAATGGGACTGGTGGGCGGTGGTGATCGACCATCACCGTCGCTCCCGCAGTGGGCTGTGGTTCACCCGCCACGAACACTGCGCCCGTATCGGCTGGCGCAGACGCACCCCGATGCCCGCGCTGGCCCAGGAACTGGGCACCTCGGAGCTGACCACCGCGGAGCTGCTGCGCGCGCTCGGCCTGGCCGAGAGCATCGAGGACGCCGCCGAACGGCTCGGCGCCACCCCGGGCCAGGCCCTGGCCAAACGGGTCTCCGCGCACCGCGACAACGCGGTGGGCGCGCGCTGGATCCTGGTGATCGACGGCGCGGCGGGCACCACCCGCTCCCGCAATGCCCCGGTCCGCCGCCAGATCTCGCTGCACGAGAGCCGGGCGGCCGCCGAATCCGAACGCGATCGGGTGCTGGCCTGGCATGCCAGGGTCGCCGCCGACGACGACACGGCCGTGTGGTGGACCATCGCCGAACGCGGCCTCGACGGCACCGCCGGAACCACCCGCTGCGGCGCCTTCGATCCCGCCGCCGTCACCGGTGGCCGGGTCAGGGCCGAGGCGCTGACCGTGGGTGACGTGATCCGGGTGGCCGTCCCCGACGGCGGTTTCCTGCAGGACCGCATCACCGCCATCACCCAGCCCGGCGCGGGCGCGCCCATCGTCGTCGACCTGGCGCCGGTGGCGAATTCGCGGGTGCGCCGGGTGGTGGAGTTCGCGCCCGGTGAGGTCGTGGAGGTGGTCCGCCGACCGGGTGAGTCCTTCGGGTAGCCGCTAGCCGTCCGCCCTCACCGCGACGATCACCTCGGCCGAGCCGTCCGGTGGGGTGCGGCGGACACCGCCCGGGACCGGCTGCCAGTCATCGTGTCCGGCGGCGGTGATCACCTCGATCCGCAGGCCGTCGAGCCGGATCGCGTCGGCACCGTCCTGCGGTGGCACCGAGCTGTCGATGGCGGTGCAGCCGCTGACCCGCAGCACCACCCGGTCCGGGTCGTCGAGCACGACCTGCCAGCGGCCGTCGCGGGCCCAGATCGCGCCCACCTCGCCGTCCGCGCGGCGCCCGTGCAGCACGAACGGCATGCGCTGCTGCGCGCCGACCCAGGAGGGTGTGCCGGTGGATGTCTCGACCCCGAGCATCCATCGGCTCGCGCGGAACAGGATGAACCCCCGGTCGCCGAGCTCGATGGTCGTGGTGCGGGGCGCGGTGGTCGTCCGCAGAGTGGCGGGACCCCAGGTGTCGGCGAGGTCGGCGACGAGCGGGCCCAGCATGATGTCGTGGCCGTGGGTGGCCAGGTGCGGCGCGTCCTCGAAGGCGGGGCCCACCCGCACCCCGGTCCTGGCCCAGATCCACAGCGCCGACAGCGCCACATACGTGGTCATGTCCGGGAAATGGGCGCGGCTGTAGGGGCCGGTGAGATTGCCCAGGTCCGCGTGGAAGAAGTCGTCGAGCTGGGTCCAGAGCGCCTCACGCAGTGGCTGCGCGGTGGCCGCGATCCGCGCGGAACCACTGATCTCGCACAGCAGCGACAGGGCGAACAGATTGATGCCGTCGTAGGTCGGTGCGTTGAATTCGTCGAACCGCCCACCCCGGGCCCGGTGGCGTTCGGCGATGCGTTCCAGTTCGGCTTCGGCGGACGCCAGCTCGGCGGTGTCACCGCGGCGGCTCGCCGACCAGGACCGCGCGGCGACCTGCATGAGCCGGGGGTTGGTGTAGTCCTGCGGGATGCGGCCCGGTGGCTCGGAACGCACCGCGCGTTCGATGGCGGCCGCCAGCTCGGAGGCGAGCTCGGCGGGCAGCAGCGACTCGAACCGGTGCAGGGTCACCGCGAACGCGCAGGCCACGAACTGGCGCCAGTTCGGGTCGTAGTCCCACCATTCGATCGCGCCCTCCGGCGGCCGCTGCGGCCATTCGGCGAAGCGACGGAAGGTGCCGTCCCACGGCAGGCCGGGACCGTCGAGTTGCAGGTCGAGCACCGCCCGCAGCACCCGCTGGGCCTCGGCGAGGTCGCCGGGGCCGCCCCGGGCCAGCAGCCCGTAGGCGAACCAGGCCGAATTCGGCACCAGATGCAAGGTGGCAGGGGGTGCGAATTCCTCGTGTGTCCCCGGGGGATTCAGCACCAGCGCGGCATCGGCGTCGTAGAACAGTTCGGTGTAGGCCACCGAGAGCCGTCGCAGCCGGTCGGCGCCGGGCTGGGTGTCGTCGCGCGCGAATGTCATCGGAACAGGATCGCTTTCCCGTGCTGGAGATCGTCGACCATCCGGGCCAGTCTATGGGCGGGATCGATGCCGAAGCGCGCCACCTTCGCCGCGACGTCGTCGACCAGCAGCCGGGCCAGCGCGGGATTGCCGCGTTCCCGATGTGCCTCGGACAGATACAGTTCCGACCGCAGCACCTCCGGATGCCGCGCACCCAGATCGGCCAGCTGACCACGGCACAGCGCGGCCAGTTCCCGGACGTCTTCGGCGGACCATCCGTTGTCGAGCGTGGCCGCGCAGCAGGCGTCGATGGTGAGCTGCCAGCGCATGGGCGCCGACATGTCCGGCCGCTGCCGCGCTCGTTCCACCGCGTCCAGCAGCAGCGCGCGTCCGCGTTCGAGATCGGCGGACGCGCCGGACTCGACGAAACGGTAGAGCAGGGTTCGCCCACGCTCGCGGACGGTTTCGATGATCTCGATGCGGGCGCCGTCGCGTGCTTCGGACCGCGCCTGCACGCGGGTCAGTGTCTCCAGTGCCTCGTCCAGGAAGCCCGCGTCGCGGCGGCACACCGCGTAGTTGTGCAGGTCGCGCAGCGTGGTCCAGTGATCGGCGTCGACATCGCCGCCTTGCGCGGCCAGGGTGCCGAAGATCGCGGCGGCCTCGCCGTAGTCGCCGAGTTTGCGGTGCAGCCACGCCACGTGACTGGCGGCCTCGCGGGTGGATTGCGAGGCACCGAGCACCCGGCCGCGCAGTTCCCGCAGATCCTCGGCCTGCGCCATCGCCTCGCCGAGCCTGCCCCGATCGCGCAGCACGGCGACGACGAGCTGCTGAGTGGCCAGCGTGTCCGGGTGGGTGCGCCCGAGCAGTAGCCGCTGACGGTCCAGCAGTGGCCCGGCGATGGCGGCGGCCCCGGCGAGATCACCCCGGCGGCGCAGCACCGAGGCCATCTGGTGTTCGGCGCGCGGCAGATCGCGGTCGGCACCGGGTGCCCAGGCCGTCGCGAGGACATCGTGCAGAATCGCCTGCGCCGCACCGTATTCCCCCTTCACCGCGTGCGTGTAGGCGATATCGCAGCGGGTGGTGAGCAGCGCGGGGGCATCGGGGCCGAGCAGCGCCTGTTGCCGTTGCGCCACGGTGTTGAAACGCCGCAGGGCCGCGTCGGCGCCGACCGCGACCCGCTCGGCGCGCGCGTAGAGCCACTCGACGCGCAGCCGCTGCTCCTCGGGCAGCGCGGTCGCGTCGAGCTCGAGCAGGGGCGCGAGCACCGCGTACGCCGTGCGGTGCTCGCCCTGTTCGGCCAGCGACCGCGCCCACATCTCGGTGAGTTCGGTCAGCTCCGGGCCGCGGGGCAGTCCGGCGGCCTGGGCGCAGGCCACGGCCGTGCCGCTGATCTCGCCGAGCAGCGGGATGTCGCCGTAGTCGCCGCGCAGCGCGAACACCAGCCGGCAGCAGGCCGCCACCAGCGCCCCGACGTGCACCTCGTAGCCCGCGCGGGCCAGCGCGACGATCAGCGCGTCACGGATGCCGCGGCGTGGGTCGTCGTCGACCGCCCAGTCCGCGTCGTGGGTCCGCAGCGCCAGCAGGGCCCGGATCTCGGGCCCCAGATCCTCGTCGGCGGCGTCGCGCAGGGCCAGCCCGCGTCGCTGCCGGTCGAGGAAGCCGTACACCGGGCCCTGCACCGGGCGCAGCCAGTGCCGCCGCACCGCTTGGTCGAGGAACCGGTCCGCGGCGGGCTCCGGCAGCAGCAACGAGAGGTCGCAGCGTTCGTCGAAGTACAGGTTCGCCCGATGATCGGCCTCCTCGATCGAGGCCGGAGTGGCGCAGGCGATGCGGCGCAGCCGGTCACGCACCCGATGATCGAGTGTCGCCCACGACTCGTCGAGGAACTGCTCGACGCGGCGCGGCAGATCGTGCAGCAGGCGCGGATCCAGGGAGGACGCGGCCAGCGCTTCGCGGGTCCGGCGCATACCGCACACCAGCAGCAGCATGTGCAGGTTCGTGTACTGGGCGGCGAGCATCCTGGCGGAATCGCGGTGCGCGTGCGGGACGAGTTCGCCGATCACGGCGGCGCGTTCGTCGACGGTGAGCGGCGCCAGCGACGCACCGGCCGGAAAGCACCGGGCGAGCGCGGGATCGGGGGAGTGGACGCCGGATTCGGTGACGGTGACCCAGCGATCGACGGCGGGTTCGGCCAGCCGCTGATCGCCCCGTTCCCACTCGGAGGTGATCACCAGCAGCGGTCCGCGTTCCTCGGCGAGCAGCCGCTTGAGCGCGTCGAGCAGCAGCGGATGGCTCTCGTGCAGGTCCTCGACGTAGATCACCACCGGCAGCTGGTCCAGGACAGCGGAGATCTTGCGCAGGAACTCGTCGACCGCGTTCCCGGCGACCGCGCGCAGATCCACCTCCTCGCCGGCCCCGACCCGCCCGCTCAGCTCGCGTTCCGCGCGGATCCGGGCGGCGATGAGCCCACCCAGGTGTACCGCGGGGCCCACCCCGGGAATCTGTGCCCCGACGAGCTTGAGCCCCGCCTCGATGCCCTGCACGGCCAGTTCCTCGACCGACATCCGGCCCAGCTGACCCCCGAATTCGCTTGCCGCCCCGCGCGCCTGCCGGACCAGGCCCGCGCGGCGCTGCACGAACGGGAAGTGCGTGTCGATCTGGCGCAGCTCCGCGCCGAGCTGGATCTCGGGCAGGCCGTCACCACGCCTGCCCGCGAAGCCCAGCCACAGATATCCGGGCAGTGCCCCGGCCGGCCGCTCCCACGCGGTCGGGCCCGCCACCTTGCGCGGACCGGTCGGCCGGTCGTCGCCGAGAACGCTCGGCGGCCAATAGCCGGGCGCTTGCTGACCGGCGGCCAGCCTGCGATAGAACTCGTGGACGATGCGCGTCTTGCCCGCTCCCGGTGGTCCTTCCAGCGACACCCAGGTCCGGCGCGGGGTCTCGGGCAACTGATCCCACAGCGCGCCGAGCCCGTCGATGACGCCGACGCGGCTGCCGCCGGTGAACGCGGGCGGGGTGGACCGGCCGGGCGCGTTGTTCTCCACAGCGTCACGATAGTCGCGCCAGGCCCCCGGTACCGGGGGAATTCCGCGACGGGAACCGTTGGGCCACTTCGGCTTCCGCGCTACAGGCGGTCGGCGGTGCGCCCCGGCATGGCGGCCGCGCCGACCACCATGACGATCGCCATCACGAACATGACGACGAACACCCGGTGGATGCCCTCGGCGAGCTCGGCCGGTGCGGGCCGGTCGGGATCGGCGATCCCGGCGTTGACGACCGCACCGAACACCGCGACCCCCACCGCGCTACCCAGCGAACGGGCGAACATATTGGCCGAGGTCACCACGCCACGCTCCTGCCAGGGCGCCTCGGTCTGCGCCGCGATGAGCGACGGTGTCGAGACCAGCCCCATGCCCGCGCCGATGAGGAAGCACGACAGCGCGATCTGCACCGGGCTGGTCCGCGCGTCGATGAGCAGGGTGCTCGCGCAGCCGACCACGGCCAGCACGCTGCCGACCAGCGCCGTGACCCGGAAACCCCAGCGCAGGTACAACCGGCCGGACAGGGTGGCCGACAGCGGCCAGCCCAGCGTCATCCCGCCGACGGTGAGCCCGGCCACCAGCGCGGTGGTACCGAGCACCCCCTGCGCGAAAGTGGGCACATACGAGGTGGACCCGAGCACCACGGCGCCGATCAGCAGGGCCACGGTGCTGCTGGCCACCACCACACGGCTGGTGAAGATCCGCAGCGGCAGCACCGGATCGGGCACCCGGGTCTGCACATAGGCGAACAGCGCCAGCACCACCGCGCTGCCCGCGAATAGGGTCAGCGACATCGGCGAACTCCACGCCCACGCCTGCCCGCCCTCGAGCAGCGCCAGGATCGCCGCGCCCGCGCCCACCGTGAGCAGCAGCGCGCCGAGCCAGTCGACGCGATGCGCGCGGCGCGGGGCGGATTCGGTGAAGTGCCGCAGCAACATCCAGCCCGCGACCACGGCCAGCGGCAGATTGATCAGGAAGATCCACCGCCAGCTCAGATGATCCGAGAGCAGGCCACCGAGCAGCGGCCCCAGCACCGCCGAACCGGCCCACACCCCGGCCATGTATCCCTGCACCTTGGCGCGCTGCTCCAGCGTGTACAGATCGCTCGCGATCACCATCGTCATCGGCTGGATGGCTCCGGCGCCGATGCCCTGGATCGCCCGGAACACGATGAGCGCGGGCATGCTGGTGGCCAGCCCGCACAGCAGCGACCCGAGGGCGAACACCGCGATCCCGACCAGGATCACCGGCTTGCGCCCGACCATGTCGGCGAGCTTGCCGTAGATCGGCACCGTCACCGCCTGCGCGAGCAGATAGATCGAGAACAGCCACGGGAACAGCGCGAACCCGCCGAGGGTGTCGGTGATGGTGAGCACCGCCGTGGCGATGATGGTCGAGTCGAGCGCGACCAGCCCGGTCGAGAGCATCAGCGAGGCGAGGACCGCTCCGCGTTCGGAGCGCAGGCCGATGGCCGGATCCACAGTCTCGGTCGCCACCGCTGTCCTCTCGTCGCTGTCTCAACCATCCGGGTTCAACGTATCCACGGCAGGTCTGTTCCCGCGCGGGGTTTTTCGCCCCGCCGTGCTCATCTCCCGGCGGGGCATGGCAACTGCGCGGGTGGGGGAGTCAGGTCGACGAGGTAGCGCACGACCGCGTCGTCGACACAGGCCACGCCCTGCCCGACCACTCCGTGCTGCACGCCCTCGTAGGTGATCAACGAGGCGTCCAGCGCCCGGGCGAGCGCGATCCCACCCTGATGCGGTGTCGCCGGATCGCCGGTGGTGGAGACGACCACGACCGGCGGCAACCCGGATATCTCGGGGGTGTGCGGTTGTGCGGCGGTCGGCAGCGGCCAGAAGGCGCACAGGTCCAGGGGCGCCTGCCCGGTGGCCCGGCCGTCGTCGAAGATCGGTGCGGCGGCGCGGGTCCGGCGATCCAGATCGGCCGCCACCGCGCGATCGGTCACGCGCGGTTCCTCCAGGCACAGCACAGCGCTCTGCAGGTCGCGTTCGACGACCCCGGCGGTGGCCATCCGGTCGGCGACGGCCAGGAACAGATCGCCGCGCCCCTGTGTCAATTCGGCGAGCCCCGCGGTGATACCCGGCCACGCCTGCGGGGTGTACAGCGAGTTCGTGAGCGCGCTGAGCGCGTCGGGATAGCCGAGGCCGCGCGGGTCGGCGGTGGCCGCGGGCCGGTCGACGAGCGGGTTGATCAGCGCCCGGACCGCCTCGGTCGCGCCCGCCGGATCGGTGCCGACCGGGCAGTCCGGCCGGGGCGCGCAGTCGGCGGCGTAGGCGTCGAACGCGCGCTGGAAACCGGCCGAGAAATTCACCTGGTCGATCATGTTCGCCGCCGGGTCGATCCCGCCGTCGAGCACCATCGCGCGTACCCGGTCGGGAAACATCTCGGCGAGCGTGGAACCGATCCGGGTCCCGTACGACCCACCGAAGTAGGTGAGCTTCTCGTCACCGAGAACAGCCCGGATGACATCGAGATCCCGGGCGACATCGGCGGTTCCGACATGCGCGAGCACGTCGAGACCGGTGCGCTCGACGCAACGGCCGATGTAGTCACGGTGTTCGCGCTCGGTCTCGGCGATGCCCGCGGCGGAGTAGTCGTTGTCGAGATCGCCGCGCTGGGCCCGGAATTCGGCTTCGGTCGAGCACACCACCTTCGGGGTGGACGCGCCGAGACCGCGCACGTCGACACCGATCAGATCGAAATGCCGGGCGATCGGGTGCGTCGCGAACGCGGCGAGGAAACCGAGGCCCGGCGCGCCCGGACCGCCGGGGTTCGACAGCAGCGACCCCACCTTGTCCCCGTCCGCCGGTCGCCGGGAGATGGCGATCTGCGCGGTGCGCCCGTCGGGATCGGCGTAGTCCAGGGGCACCTGAATCCGCGCGCACTCGAAGCCCGCCTCGATGATCGCGGCGCCACCGGCGAAGTCCGCGCACGAGCCCCAGCTCGGGCTCTGGCCGTAGAACTTGTCCAGTCCGCCGGTGGGCGCGGGGTCGGTGCCCGCGCAGGCCGTACCCGTCAGCAGCAGTGTCATCGCCACCGCTACTCGCCCTGTGATTCTTCGCGTACGCAGTTCGCGCATGTCACCGATCCCCCTGTGGTGTACCGAATTCCGGCGTCAGTCTGCCGGGTGCGGATCGGTGTGCCAAGGACCTGTCCGGGTGCCGGGAGTACCCGGACCCGCTTGCCGGACAAGGGGACACGATCGGGCGGGATCAATCGGTGGCCGCGGCGAAGGTCGCGGCGATCTCGGCCGCGGTGACCTTGGCCAGCTCGACGAAGAACGGGACGCGTTCGTCGATCATCAGGGTGACCGGGCCGCGCAGACCGAGCGCGAAACGGCAGCGGCCGTGCGGGTCGAGCACCGGGATACCGATGGTGCGGAAGCCGGGGTCGAGCTCGCGGTCGTTGAACGCGTAGCCGCGAGCGCGCGTGGCGACCAGTTCGGCACGCAACTCCTCGGCGCTCGACACCGACCGCTCGGTGCCCTCCTCGTAGGGCAGTGACCGCAGTTCGGCGTCGTCGACCTCCGACCAGGCCAGCAGCGCCTTGCCCAGCGCGCTCGCGTGCAACGGCAGCCGCACGCCCTGCAGTTCGTGGCCGTCGCTCTCACGCCACCGGCTCGTCCCGAGCAGGACGGCGTGGATGCCGTGGCGGATCGCCACCGAGGCGTTGGCGCCGGTGGTGGCGGCCAGCTGCTCGAGTGCGGGTTCGGCGAGATAGATCTTGTGCTGGCGGTAGGCGATCTGGCCGTATTCGGCCAGCGCGCCGCCCATCCGGTAGCGGCTGGACTCGGCGTCCTTCTCCAGGAACCCGGCCTGTACGAGCGCCCCGAGCAGGCGATGGGTGGTGCTCACCGCGAGCCCCTGCGCGCGGGCGACCTCGGAGACCCCGCGCTCCTCGCCGCCACGAAAACAGTCGAGGACGGACAGGGCCCGGGTCACGGTCTGCACGCTGGAGGTCTCCACGCAGCCGACGGTAACACAGGCGAGCCACTCACAGCGCCGATGCTTTCCGTATATCGGAAAGCTATGCGGCGGATCGGGCGAAAAGTCGCCATAGATTGCGGAATCCGGCTCTGTCAAGCTTTCCGATCCCTGGAAAGGCATACCTCGTTCGCCGCCATGACCGCTCCTACGCTCCGTAACCATCACCCGCCCTACCTCTCACACAGGAGCCCCGATGTCCCGCAGGCTGCCGGCCTTCTCGCGGATCGCCCTCGCGATCGCCCCCGTCGTCGCCCTCGTCGCGGCGTGTGGCTCCGGCTCCACGCCCGAACAGGGCGCGCAGGCCTCGTTCGTTCTCAAGGTCACCGACCCCGGCAACACCGGACCGCTCGCGGTCGGCAAGCGCGACGGCACCTTCGACGAGGCGCTGGCCCCACTGGGCGCCAGGATCGAATGGGTCAGCACCACCCCCGGTTTCAGCTCCAACCTGAAACTGTTCAACACCAAGGAACTCGACGTCTCCGGCGCCGCCTTCAGCCCGGTCGTCGGCGCGCTGTCCAAGGACGTCGGCGTCAAGATCGTCGCGGTGGCCGACCCGGCGGGCCAGGACCAGAGCGGCATCGTCGTCAGCCCCGAATCGGGCGTGGACTCCGTGGCCGGGCTCGTCGGCAAGCGGATCGCGGTGAACCCCGCGGGCAAGGGCGAGTACATCACCCTGAAGGCGCTGGCGCAGGCCGGGATTCCCGCCGACAAGGTGACCAGGGTCCCGTTGCAGCAGAAGGACGCCGCCTCGGCCTTCGCCACCGGCAAGGTCGACGCCTGGGCGTCGTTCCTGGTGCCCTACCAGGAGGCCAAGGCCGCCGGGGCCCGCGAGATCGCCACCGAGAAGTCCATCGGCTCCAACGACAACACCGTCGTCGTGTTCCGCACCGAGGTCCTCGACCAGCGTCCCGATGTCGCCGCCAAGTACCTGGAAGTGCTCCAGCAGCTGACCGCGAAGCAGAAGACCTCTCCCGCCGATTTCGAGAACGTCTTCGACAAGACCGGCCCGCGCGCGCTGACCGGCGAACGCCTCGCCGACGCCGTCCGGGTGGGCGGGGAGGCCACCGTGCCGCGCCTGCCCGCCGAGTCCGACGCGGCCGATCTCGCCGATGTGGTGAACACCTTCGCCGACAACGGTGTCATCAGCCGCCGCATCACCGCCGCCGACATCTTCTACGACCTGCGGTCCAAGCTCAGCCCGGAGCAGCTGGCCGCGCTGAAGGAAAACTGACATGACCAGCCTCGAACTGGCGCCACCGCGCGCCAGAACGGCCGGGCAGCGGCCCCGATGGCTTTCCCTAGCCCTGCGCGCCGCGCTGCCCGCGGCCATCGTCGCCGCCTGGTGGGCCGGCTCGGCCGCCGGCGCGATCTCGCCGCGGGTGATCGCGAGCCCCGGCGCGGTCTGGTCGGCGTTCGTGGAACTGCTCGACAGCGGGCAGCTGATCGATTTCGCGCTGGCGTCGTTCGGCCGCGCCGCCGCCGGGGTGGCCCTCGGCGTGGCGGTCGGGTTGCTGCTCGGCCTGGTCTCGGGCCTGTCGAGCCTGGGTGAGGAGCTGGTCGACTCCACGATGCAGATCGTGCGGGCCGTGCCGTTCCTGGCGCTGGTGCCGCTGTTCATCTCCTGGTTCGGCATCGACGAGCTCTACAAGGTGCTGCTCATCGCGGTGGCCACCACCGCCCCCATGTACGCCTACACCTATCTCGGTGTGCGCAATGTCGATCGCAAGATGGTCGAGGCCGCCCGCAGCTTCGGGCTCACCGGCACCCGGCTCGTCGCCGAGGTCATCGTGCCCGCCGCGCTGCCCGGCATCCTGATGGCCCTGCGGATCTGCCTGTCGATAAGCATCACCGGCCTGATCGCCGCCGAACAGGTCGGCACCCAGGAGGGCGTCGGCTATCTGGTGACGCTGGCGCAGGAATACAACCGGACCGACTACATGGTGCTGTGCGTGGTGCTCTACGCGCTGCTCGGTCTGGTGTTCGACGCACTCGTACGGCTCGCGGAACGCTACGCGATGCCCTGGCGCACACAGGTGGCGATCCGATGACCGCGACCACGGCCGCACCCGTCGCGCGCACCGAGTCCGCGCAGCCGCCGGTGGCGGTCTCGATCACCGGACTGCGCAAGGCCTTCGGCGAGAAGGTGGTGCTCGACGGCATCGACCTGACCATCCGCCAGGGCGAGTTCGTCGTCCTGCTCGGTCCCAGCGGCACCGGCAAGACCACGCTGCTGCGGCTGCTCACCGGACTCGAGGTGCCCGACGCGGGCGAGGTGCTCGTGCCCGGCCGGCGCACCACCGTCTATCAGGAACCCCGGCTGATCCCGTCCAAGCGGGTGCTGGCCAATGTGCTCGTCGGCCTGCGCCGCGGCAAGGCCCAGCGCGAAGCCGGACTGCGGGCACTCGGGGAAGTGCAGCTCGACGGCAAGGCCGGGCAGTGGCCCGCCACCCTGTCCGGCGGCGAGGCCCAGCGTGCCGCGCTGGCCAGGGCGCTGGTGCGGGAACCGCAACTGCTGCTGCTCGACGAGCCGTTCGCCGCATTGGACGCGCTGACCCGGCTGCGCATGCAGGACCTCGTCGGCGATCTCGTCGCCCGGCACCGGCCCGCCGTCCTCATGGTCACCCACGATGTCGACGAGGCCATCCGGCTGGCCGACCGGGTGATCATCCTCGACCACGGCCGCTTCGCCGTCGACGAGGTCATCGACCTGCCCCGCCCGCGTGACCACGCGGCACCCGAAACCCTCGGTTACCGAACGCAATTCCTCGACCGCCTCGGCGTCGGATCACACACCAGGAGCCTGTCATGACCGAAACCCTGTGGTACACCCGCTGCCCCGTGCCGACCGCCAGCGGTCTGGCACACAGCCTCGGCTGGCTCGGTGAGACCGCCGCGAGCGCCGGGCTCGAGTTCGGGGTCCTGCAGGACGCGGGCCCCGAACTCGCCGGGCACCATTTCCTGCACGACCTGTCCGGGCTGATCCGCGAGGGCGGCAACGTTCCCGCGCTGGCGGCCCGCGCGCAGGGCTCGCCGACCCGGCTGATCGGGCTGACCTGGATCGACGAATCCCAGGCCGTCCTGGTCGGGCCCGACTCGTCGGTCACCGGCGCGGCCGACCTGGCCGGGCTGCGTGTCGGCGTGCCCGCCTGGGCCCAGGACCAGGCCCGCAGCTTTCCCCGGGCGATGGCGCTGCACGGCTTCGCCAATGCCCTGCGCCCGGCCGGGCTGACCCTGGCCGATGTGCGGGTCACCGAACTCGCCGTCGACCGGGACCCGCAGGTGCGCACCGAGATCCAGTCCGCGCGCCGCTCCACCACCTGGGGCGTCGAGGAACTCCTCGCGGGCACGGTCGACGCGATCTACGTCAAGGGCGCCCGCGCCCAGGAGGTGGCCGTCGAGCACGGCCTGCGCGTCGCGGTCGACCTCGACGCCTCGGCGACCAAGCGCCTGCGCGTCAACAACGGCACCCCGCGGCCGATCACCGTGCACGCCGACCTGCTCGAATCGCGCCCGGAGGTCGTCGTCGGATTCCTGGCGCAGAGCCTGCGCGCCGCCGACTGGGCCGCCGGTGACCTCGACGGAGTCCGCGCGGTGCTGCAACGCGAAACCCTGTCCGGCCCCGACGGTGTCGTCGCCGCCTACGGTGACGAGTTCCATCGCGGCCTGCACCCCTCGCTCACCGAGGAACGCGTCGAACTGCTCGGCGTGCAGAAGCAGTTCCTCTACACCCACGGTTTCCTGGCCGCCGACTTCGACCTCGAAGCCTGGGTCGCCCCCGAGCCGCTGGCCCGTGCCCGCGAGCTCGTCGCCGCCGAAAGGGTGCCCGCATGAGCGAGTTCGTCTGGAGACTGCCCAGCCGGGGTGACGGCCGCCGCGCCGAACCCGGCCTGCGCACCCGCGCCGGCTTCGGCCCGGCGACACCGCCTACGGCGGCCACCGATGTGCGCCCCGGCCGCTTCGGCCCGTTCGACGATCTGGCCCAGATCGTCGACGCCGCGGAACTCAACGGCTTCGACGGAGTGCTCGCGCCCTACGATCCGCTCGGCGAGGAATCCTGGATCGTGGCGGGTGCCGCCTTGCGTGCCACCCGTTACGCGCAGGTCACCGTCGAATTCCAGCCCGCCTTCGGCACACCCGTGTACGCGGCCAAGATCTCGGCGACCCTGCAGCGGCACTCGCGCGGCAGGCTGAACTGGCGCCTCGCTGTGGACACCGATCCGGCCGAGGCGGCCGCGCGCGGCGACCGGGTCGACGGCGACGATCGCTACCGGCGCGCCGCGGAGTTCCTCACCGTGGCCCGCGGTGTCTGGAACGAGACCGAGATCGGCGCGGCCGGATTCGCCGGTACCGGCTTCGCCTACGCGGGTCAGTACTACGACGTCGTCGACGGCGGATTCCGCGGCATCCTGTCCGGGCTGCCGTTCCCGCGGGTCCACCTCAGCGGCACCGGCGCGGCGGCCTTGCGGTTGTCCGCTGAGCACGGCGATGTCCACGTCTTCGGCGAGGAGGTCGACGGAATCTCGCGGGCCACCGCCGAATTGCGCGAACTGGCCGACGCGGCGGGCCGCCGGGTCCGGGTCGCGCTCGAGCTGCCGATCATCGCCAGGGAGACCGAGGACGAGGCCTGGGCCCGCGTCCACCGGCAGTGGGACGAACTCGGCCGCCCCGGGTCCGCGGCCGAGCACGCGCTGGGCGACGGCCGCTGGGCGGGCTTCGAGGCACTCGGCTACGACCGCCCCATCGGCCTGGTCGGCAGCTACGAACAGATCGCCCGCCAGCTCGCGGTCTACGAGATCGCCGGGGTGCAGACCTTCGTGCTGTCCGGCCATCCGCACATCGAGGAGATCCACCGCGCGGGCGAACACCTGCTGTTCCTCGCCGACCCGGCAGGCCGCACCCTCCCCACCGCGCAGGAGCTCACCGCATGACCATCGACGTCTACTGGCGCATCGGCATGGAAGGCGACCACGCCTCCCTGCGCACCCCGCGCCGCTACAACCGCGGCAACGCAGGCGGTTACGGCCCCGGCAATCTGGCCCCGGCCGTCCGCGGTGGCGCGCTGGACGAATACAGCTACCTCGACCACGTCGCCGCCGTCGCCAAGGCCACCGAATCGGCGGGCTTCCTCGGCGGGCTGCTGCCGTCGTTCCCGGTGACCGACGACCCCTGGGCCGTGGCCGCCGCGCTGGCCGCCGAGACCACCACCTACCGGTTCATGGTGGCCTTCCAGCCCGGCTTCCTGCACCCGGTGCAGGCGGCCAGGATGTCGGCGAGCCTGCAACGCGCCACCGGCGGCAGGCTGGTCTACAACATCATCAGCGGTGGTGGCGGACCGGCGCAGCTGTGGTGGGGCGACAAGGTCGCCCACGACGACCGTTACGCCCGCACCAGCGAATTCCTCGACGTGCTGCGCGGCGTGTGGGACGGTGAGCCCTTCGACCACGACGGGCGCTTCTTCCGCACCGAGGGCGCCGCGCTGCCGCCCGGCCTGGCCGGTCAGCCCTTCCCGGAGGTGTACTTCTCGGGCTCCTCGGGTGCCGCCGTCGCCGCGGCGGGCCGCCACGCCGACTACTACCTGTCCTGGCTCGAGCCGTTCGCCGACCTGCGCGCCAAGTTCGACGGCGTGCGTCGCAATGCCGAAAGCCTCGGCCGCACACCGAAGTTCGCCGTGCGTATCGACATCGTCGCCCGGCACACCGAGGAGGCGGCCTGGGCGGAGATCGAGAAGGGCTGGGCCTTCGTCGACCGCGACGCCGCCAACCGGGCCGCCCAGGGCGACTCGGTCGGCGCGGCCCGGATCGCGGGCTGGGTACCCGAAACCATCACCGGCTACCGCGATCTGGAAGTCCAGCGCAACGTCTGGTGCGGGTTCAGCCTCATCCGCGGCGGCCCCGCCTTCGGCCTGGTCGGCAGCTACGAGCAGGTGGCCCAGCGCCTCGACGAACTCATCGACCTCGGCGTCGACGCCTTCATCCTCGCGGGCAACCCGCACCTCGAGGAGGCCTACCGCGTCGGCGAGGAAGTACTGCCCCTGCTCGGCCGCTCCCGGCTCACCAGCCCCACCACCGACGCCGTCCTCGCGACGGCCCGATAACCGCAGGAGAATTCCGATGACCACCACCGAAACCCGCCTGCCGGAGGCCGTCGCGGCCTTCGCCGAGGCGGCCACCCGCGACGCCGAGACCGCGTTCCGGGTCTTCCGCGAGACCGGCACCGTCACCGGCAACGGCACCGTCAACTTCGTCGAGCGCGTCCCCGGCGAGGAGATCGCCGTCGCCCTCAACGAGCCGGGCCCCTGGGCGAGCGACCGCACCGTCGCGCCCGTGGTCGCCACCTTCGACGGAGAAGTGCTCTCCGGCAAGGGTTCCGCCGGATTCGTCACCGGCTACGCCAAGGTGTTCCGGGCGCACCCGGAGATCACCTCGGTCGTGCACATCCACACCCCGTGGCTGGGCGGCTGGGCGCAGACCCACCGCACCCTGCCCATCCGCTACGCCGCCTCCCAGCGCCTGACCCTGTCGCGGGAGATCCCGCCGCACATCGACCGCAGCATCGGCGCGGGCGATTTCATCCTCGACAAGCTCACGACCGACCCGCACCTGGTCGCCATCTTCGAGGCCAACGGCGGCGCCAATGTGATCGGCCGCGCCGGTCTGCTGGAACTGGCCAAGTTCGTCGTCCTGCTGGAGGAGGGCGCCCAGTACCAGGCCATCGCCGAAACCCTCGGCGGTTCGGTCGAATTCGACCCGTCCAACCTGGCGGTGCAGTGGAGCCGCAGCGGCCTGGCCGACGAGGCCCGTCGCCTCGGCCTGATCGGAGAGGCCCGATGAGCCTGCGCGTCGGGTACTTCCCGCACAACAACTCGCTGTTCGTGCTGCGCCACCGCGGCATCCTCGAGCGCGTGATCCCCGACGTCGAGTGGGTGGACCTGCGCGAGCTGCCGCAGGCCGCGCGCGTCGACCCGAAAACCGCGCTGCCGGGCGAGCATTCGGACTGGCTGTTCACCGAGGGCGGCTACGACATCATCGGCACCGGCTTCACCCCGCCGCTGACCGCGCTGGCCAACCAGCGCGACATCGTCTACCTCGGCATCTCCGGCCCGCGCGTGGAGAACGGGCGGCTGGTCGCCACGGCCGCGAGCGGCATCACCTCCGCGGCCGACCTGAAGGGCAAGCGCGTCGGCATCGCGCACGGCTCCTGGCAGACCACCCTGCTGCTGTTCGCCCTCGATCAGGTCGGCCTGACCTGGTCGGATGTCGAACCGGTCGATGTCGACGTGCGCGGCGGCGGTGCCGCCCTGCTGAGTGGCGAGCTCGACGCCTGGGTGGGTACCTATCCTGGCCTGCGCGAGGTGGAGGCGGCCACCGAGCTCACCACCCTGGTCGACACCGCGTCGGTCTTCAGCCACCCGTCGCTGTGGTTCACCCGCCGCGACCTGGCCGAGAACAACCGGGCGGCGGTCGAGGCCGTGCTCGCGGCGCTGCGCGAATCCGATGCCTGGATCATCGCGAATCCCCGCGCGGCCGCGCAGTACTTCGTCGACGACGCGCAGGCCCGCGGCCTGCCCGCCGACCTCGACGCGTGGGAGGCGGCCCTGCGCGGCAGGCCCTTCGGTATCCACCCGGTGAGCGAGGCGTTCCTCGACGAACAGCAGCGCGCCGCCGACCTGCTGGCGGCCAACGGCCTGCTCCCGCGCACGGTCGACGTGCGCTCGGCGGTGCTGCCGGGCATCGCGGAGGAAACCGTCTCCGCCTGAACGAACGGCCCGGCACCCTCTCCGGGGGCCGGGCCGAGTTCGTCAGCGCCGTGATCCGCTGACCCACACCGGCCCGGTGACCAGCCAGATCACGGTGATCACGCCCAGCGTCCCGAACACCCCGGCCAGCTGCTCGCGCTGCTCGGCATCGGCCACGGTGTAGCTCAGCGCCAGCGTGAGCAGCGCCGCGATGGCGGCCGCGCCGAGCCAGCGCGCGAAGTCCGCCCACTCCTTGCGGGCCCGTTCCGGTCCGTCCTTCGGCACCTTCACCGGTGCGGGACCCCCGGCGAAACGGTAGGCGAAACGGGCGTCGAGCCATGCGATCATCCGGTGCCCGAACATCACCGTGCAGCCCAGGTAGATCCCGGCCAGACGATGCGCGAAACCCACCTCGCCACCCCGGTGCAGGTCGACGCCCACCGCGACGACGAGGACCACGTCCAGCACCGGGACCAGCGCCAGCGTCACCAGGCCCGCGCGCCGCAGCCGTGCGGCATAACGCAGCAGCAGCCCGCCGACCACCAGCACCCAGAACCCGATCTCGCAGGCGGCGATGGTCAGCAGTACGGGATTGTTCAGCTCGTCCATACCCTCACTGTGCCGGGCGGACCGGTGCGTGGTCGTCGTGCGGAAGGCGCGCGTGCGGTCCGTCTTTCGGGGGACCCGCACCCGCCCCGCGGTGTGCTGGAATGGGGCATGCCCACGCCGCGCTCGCCCCTGGACCGGCTCGCGGACATCTTCGACAGCGCGACCGCCGCCGCGGTCGGGGTCTTCCTGGTCGGGCTGCTGCTGTGGGCCGCCGGTGGCTGGGCGGTGGTCATCGACCGCGACCTGTACCCGCCCCCGGCCAAACTCGCGCTGCTGGGCGCCGCGTTCGCCATCCAGCTCACCGCCCAGCGCAGGCCCGCGCTCGCCTTCGGGCTGATGGTCGCCCTGCTGGCCGGTGACTTCGTGCTCGGACCCTCGCTGCCGCTGTGGATCGCGCTCACCGATGTGATCTTCCTGGCCGTCAGCACGGGTTCGGACCGGCTGGGACTGGTGGTCGGCTGGTTCGCGGTGCTCGTCACCGCGGGCGGCGCGCTGCTGGCCCTGGCCGTGTTCGGCGTGCGGGCGGCGTTGTACACCGCCCTGATCGCGATCGCCCTCACCTGGTCGCCGCTGGGGTACGCGCGGGCCGTACGCGCCTCGCGGCGGATGGTCGGGGTGGAACGCAATGCCGCGCGCGCCGAACTCGCCGCGCGCGACGCCGAACGCGCCGCCGCCCTCGGCGAGGAACGCCGCCGCGTGGCCAGGGATCTGCACGACACGGTCGCCGGACACCTGTCGGCGGTCGCGATCCTGGCCGAGGTCGCGCAGAAGGACCCCGGCAACACCGCCGTGCTCGGCACCATCCGCGCGGGTAGCCTGGCCGCGCTCGACGAGATGCGCGCGACCATCGACCTGCTCACCACCCCCGAGGACACCGCCGTCACCGCGCGGCTGTCCTCCCTGGACGGGCTCATCGAGGCCGCGCACGCCGCGGGCGGCACCGTGACCCTGCGCGGCGCCGACGACCTGGCCCTGCCCACCGCGGTCGAATCGGTGATCACCCGTATCCTCGGCGAGGCCATCGCCAACGCCACCAGGCACGCCCCCGGCGCTCCACTGGAGATCGAGGTGCGTCGCGAGGCGTCGCGGGTGGTGGTGACGGCCTCGAATCCGATCGAGCCGGACAGCGCCGTCGGACAGGGGAACGGATTGCGCAACATGGCCTTTCGCGCCGAATCGATGGACGGCACGCTCACCGCGCGCGCCGAGGACGGGCTCTGGCGCGTGCGCCTGCGGCTGCCGCTGGGGCAGCGATGACGGTGACGGTCGTGGTCGCCGACGACCACGCGACCATCCGGGCCGGCATCACCATGCTGCTCGAATCCTCCGGGCAGGTGCGCGTGGTCGGGGAGGCAGCCGACGGTGTCGCCGCGGTCGGCCAGGCCAGGGCGCTGCGCCCCGACGTGGTGCTCATGGACGTGCGGATGCCGCGCGTCGACGGGCTGGAGGCCACCGCGGCGGTGGTGGCCGACACCGACGCCAAGGTCCTGGTGCTCACCACCTTCGCCATCGACGACTACGTGCTCGGCGCGCTCGCGGCGGGCGCGAGCGGGTTCCTGCTGAAATCGGTCGGCGGTGACGAACTGGTGCGCGCCGTGCTCGCCGTGGCCGACGGCGACGCGGTGCTCGACCCGAAGATCACCCGCGCGGTCATCGCGGCGCTGCCCCGCGCCACCACCCAGGCACCGGCGCCCGACCTGTCCGCCCTCACCGACCGGGAACGGCAGGTACTCGCGGGACTGGGTGCCGGACTGTCCAATCACCAGATCGGCAGGCGTCTGCACATCGGCGAGGCCACCGTGAAGACCCACGTCTCGCGGGTGCTGAGCAAACTCGGCGTGCAGTCACGCGTGCAGGCCGCGGTGATCGCGACCCAGGCCGGACTCGAACCGTAACCGGCTGTGCCCCGCGACCGGGGCGGTCGCGGGGCACAGGCGCGGCGGGGTGGAGCTCAGCGTGCTGGTTGCGGGTCGGACTGATCCGGACGGATCCGGCGTGATTCAAACCAATAGGTCAGCGACACTGTGGCATAGGAGGTCACTACCACTGTTGCGGTCACCAGAAGAAACGCGGCGATCAAAGGGATCAGGAAAGCCATGTGCCCTCCTCGCGGTACGGTAGGCGTGCGATGAAGGTGGTGGTCAGCGCCTCGTCGCGCCGATTGTGGACAAGCCCCGCGTACTCGATCGTAGGGGCCCGGCGCGAGGAGAGCACGGCCCGGCGCGTGTGATCGCGATCATGTATCAGCTGGAGTGTCACCCGCGTCACCTCATCGGTTCTGAGGTTGAATGTTCAATCGATCTGGGTTCTACCGCGTCACGAGTTCTCGACATCGGCTTCACCACGAAAACCCGACGAAGGAGCAACGATCGTGAGCATGATCCTGGCTGTGTTGGACAGCGCCGTTCTCGCGCAAGTCGGCAATCCCACGCCGGAGGCGCCGCCGATGGCGGAGAAGATCCTGCAGTTGGGCCGGTATTTCACCTGGATGATCCTGCTGTCCGGCGTCACCGCCATCACCTACGGTGGCGGCCGCTTCGCCTGGGAGAAGTGGAGCGGCGGCGGCCTGCAGTCCCCGAAGATGATCGCCAGCGCGATGGCGGGCGGCGCGGTCGCCACCAGCGCGGGCACCATCATGAACGCGGTGATCGGCGCGTGAGCGCGACACCGTGACGCGCGGCCCCGGCTAAGGTCGGGGCGTGCGCATCTTTCTCGCCGGCGCGACCGGCGTCATCGGAACGCGACTGCTGCCGTTGCTGATCGGCGCGGGCCACGAGGTGGCCGGGCTGACCCGCTCCCCGGCGAAAGCGGCCGCGATCCGCGACGCCGGGGCACAGCCGGTGGTGGTCGATGTCTACGACGCGCCGGGGCTGACCGCCGCGGTCACCGCCTTCGCGCCCGAACTGGTCCTGCACCAGCTCACCGACCTGCCCGACGATGTCGCCGAGCTGGCGAACTCCGGCGCGGCCAATGCCCGCATCCGCACCGAGGGCACCACGAATCTGCTGGCCGCCGCCGCGGCGGCGGGCGCGTCCCGGTTCCTGGCCCAGAGCATCGCCTGGGAACCGCCCGCGGGTCGCGGCGCGGTGATCGCCGACCACGAATCCGCGGTGCTGGCCGCCGGTGGGGTCGTGCTGCGCTACGGCCAGTTCCACGGCCCCGGCACCTATTACCCCACCACCCCACCCGAGCGGCCCCGCGTCCACGTCGACACCGCCGCGGCACGGACGGTGGACCTGCTCGACGCCCCCACCGGCACCGTGGTGATCGTCGACCCGCAATAGCGGCCACCGCGCGCTCGCCGGGGCGCCGATAGTCCCTGCCTATCATCGAGACATGGAGCTGCGCCACGTCCGCTACCTGCTCGCCGTCGCCGAGCACGGGAACTTCACCCGGGCGGCCGAGGCGCTGCACATCTCCCAGCCGACGCTCTCGCAGCAGATCAAACAGCTCGAGCGGCTGCTCGGCGCGCAGTTGCTCGACCGCACCGGCCGCACGGTGCGGCTGACCGACGCCGGTCGGGCCTACACCGAGCACGCCCGCAACGCCCTGCGCGACCTCGAGGCCGGTGAGCGCGCGGTGCACGACGTCCAGGATCTGCACCGGGGACATCTGCGCGTCGCCATGACCCCGACGATCACCGCCTACCTCGTTGGCCCGCTGCTCGACCGGTTCCACCGCGCGCACCCCGGCATCACCGTCACGATCACCGAGACCACCCAGGACCGGCTCGAAGCCGACCTGCTCGCCGACACCGTCGACCTGGGTATCGCCTTCAGCGGCGCACACGCCCCCGGCATCGACCACACCGCGCTGGGCACCGAGTCGTTGAGTCTGGTCGTCGGCGCGGGGCACGCCCTCGCCGGGCGGTCCGCGCCGCTGCCGGTCGGGCGGCTGGCCGACGAACCGCTGGCACTGTTGCGCCGTGACTTCGCCACCCGCGCCCACATCGACGCCTACCTGGCCGGGTGCGGTGTCATCCCGCGCGTCGCGGTCGAGGCCAACTCCATCGGCGCCCTGGTCGAGGTCACCCGGTGCGGTGCCCTCGGCACCGTGCTGCCCGACGCGATCGCCCACGCCCACCCCGACCTGCGCCCGGTCGCCCTCGATCCCGCGGTCCCGTGCCGCACGGTGGAGCTACTGCGCCGCGACACGGCCTATCACTCGGCCGCCGCCCGCGCCTTCGCCGCTGTCGCCCGGGAAAGCACCGAGGCAGTCACCTGAGGTCGAGCCACTCCGGGGTGCGCTCGAGGCGCGGCAGGGTCGCGGAGATCTGGGCGACCAGCTTCCACGGCCGATCGGTATCGGTGGCGGCTTTGCCGCTGGTGAGGATCGCGCCGGACAGGCCGCGTTCGGGGTCGGCCCAGCCGTACTGGGTCGTCAGGCCGCTGCGACCGAAGTGCGCGCGGGTGTCGCGGCCGAATTTCGAACGGCGGCCGCCGAGTTCGAAACCCGCCCGGCTGACCCGGCCCGCCGCACCCGGAATACGCTTGGCCGGGCGGATCGCGTCACGTAGCGTGGTGGGTTCGATGATCCGCACCCCGTCGAGTTCGCCACCGCGCGTGAGGATTTCGTAGAAGCGCGACAGTTCCGCGGCGGTGGTGACGAGATTGCCGGAGGGGAGTTCGGCGGCGAGGAAGGCGTCGTTGTCGGCCTTGGACGCCTTGTCCATCCTGCCGCCGAGCGCCTTGCGCGCCAGGAACAGCGACAGGCGCGAGGGCGGGGGACCGGTCTTCACACTCGGCACCACCTTGTCGATATCGGCGGGCGCGACGCCGAAGGTGGTCCAGCGGAAGCCGAGTGGGTCGAGCACCTGCTCGGCGAGGTGTTCGCGCATGCGCTTGCCGGTGGCCCGCTGCACGAGCAGCCGCTGGATCAGTCCGCTGGTCAGCGCGTGGTAGACGCGGAACCGGCCGGGCGGCCAGCTCGGCACCAGATCGGTGAGCGCCGCCAGCGCCAGCTCCTCGTCGGGCACCACCTCGCTGGCCCGGTACGGCGACGGCATGAACGGGACACCCGCGGAATGCGACAGCACGTGACCGATGGTGATGCGGTCCTTGCGATGCGCGGCGAACTCCGGAATGTATTCGCACACCGGGTCGTTCAGCGCGAACGCGCCCTGCTCGACGAGCATGGACATCACCGTCGCGGCGACACCCTTGGCCGTGGAGAAACCACAGAACGGGGTGTCCGGGGTGACGAGGATCTTCTCCGCGTCGGGGGCGTCCCGGGGCCCATTGCCCCAGCCGTGGCCGATGGCCCGGTTCAGTACGATCCTGCCGTTGCGGCGCAGGCACACCTGGATCGCGGGCGTGGTCCCCATGGCGTACCAGTCGCACACCGACGCCCACAGCCGCGCCACGGCCTCGGGCGACGTGCCCGCCGCCAGCGGATCGTCCTCGGGCCCGACGGTCGTCACCGACGTCAGATCCTCGGCGACCGTCACCACACTGCCGGTTCGTGCGCTCATGGGCCCCACCCTAGCGACGGCGCGGGTCCCCGACACTGTGACGAAGACACCTCGGGGCCCTGACCTGCGCAGACGATGGGTTCAGCCGGTCGGTACCCGCGCCGGGGCACCGGTGCTGTTCGGCGTGCTCCGCCCGGCGGAGCGGGGATCGTGCGGTGGTGCGGCACGACCCCCGCCCGGCGGTGCTCACGCGGAGGCTTCCGCGGTGATCCTGGCCGGATCGACCGGGGTCCGCCCCGCCGCGACCACGGCCCGGCGGGCGTAGGCGCGCACATCGGCGTCCGGATCGGCGACCGCGGTTTCCAGCGCGTCCACCGCGGCATCGTCCCCCGGCCAGGTGGCCAGGGCGAGCACGGCGGCCTTGCGGACATCGAGGTGCCGGTCGGCGAGCGCGTCGGTCAGCGGCGCGACGGCCACCTCCGGCGCGGCACCCGCCAGCCCCCGCGCCGCGCCGACGCGCACCTGCCACGCGGAATGCCGCAGTGCCGCGGCGATGTCCACGACATCCCCGGCGCCGGGGCCCAAGGCCGCGTAGGCGGTCAGCGCGGCGGCGCGCACCAGCGGATCGGGATCACCGGAGAGCACCCGGACCACCTCGATCCCCCCGGTCCCGATGGAGGCGAGGCCCTGGGCGACGGCGATCCGCACTTCCCGGTTGAGGTCCGCGGCGATCGAGGCCACCGCGTCGGCGTCGTCGAGCGACACCAGCGCGCGGACCGCCTCGATCCGCACCCGATGGTCGGAATCACTCAGCGCCGCACGGAATTCGGCGGCCGAACCGGCACGCAGCGCCCGCAGCAGGTCGACGACGGTCGCCCGGACCAGCGGATCGGGCGAGCCGAGATGACCGGCCAGCGCTCCCGCGCCCGGCAGCACCTCCACCAGCTCCCGCAGGCTCTCGGTCGCGGCCCGGCGCACCGAGGCCGCCTCGTCACCGAGCGCGCCCACCAGCTCGTCGGCGAACCCGTCGGGGGTGTTCTCGGTGAGCACCGACAGCGCCGCCACCCGCACGACCGGATCGGGATCGGCCAGGTAGCTCGAAACATCCTCGACCGCAGGTGAATCCAGCGCCAGCAGCGTGACGAGCCGGGGTGAGGACGGCGTGGTCGCCACCGGCTGACTGCGCGCGGGCGCGTCGTGCTGCGGCGCGCGGGTACCGACCAGCTCCGGCTGGGCGATCACCTCCACGATCGGCTCGGCCGAGGGCACATCGTCGAGCCCCGGCACCGGCACCAGATACGGCGCCACCGACCGCTTCACGAACTCCATCTCGCCCTCGGCGGTCTTGCGCAGATTCAGGTGGAAGTTCCACGACGCGTCGTCGCGGTCGGGCAGATCGGCCCGGTCGTGGTAGAGGCCCCAGCGCGATTCGGTGCGGGTCAGCGAGCTGCGCGCCGCCATCTCGGCGCAGTCGCGGATGAACGACACCTCCGCCGCCCGCATCAGCTCGTGCGGCGTGCACGCCCCGATGCCCTCGACCTCCCCGCGCATCCGCTCGAAGGTCTCCACCGCGATCGACAGCTTGGCGGCGGTCTTGGGCGGCGCCACATAGTCGTTGACGAAACGGCGCAGCTTGTATTCCACCTGCGGCTGCGGCGGGCCCTCGGGCTGGCGCAGCGGCCGGTAGATCAGTTCGTGCGCGTCGGCCAGCTGGTCCTCGGGCAGCTCGGTGGGCGCGGTGACCTCCTCGAGGGTCGAGGCCGCGTGCGCACCGGCCAGATCGCCGTAGACGAACGCGCCGATCATGTAGTTGTGCGGTACGCACGCCAGGTCACCGGCCGCGTAGAGCCCGGGGACCGTGGTGCGGGCGTTGTCGTCCACCCACACTCCGGACGCGGAATGTCCACTGCACAAACCGATCTCGGAGATGTGCATCTCGATGTCGTGGGTGCGGTAGTCGTGGCCGCGATTGGCGTGGAAGGTGCCGCGGGTGGGTCGCTCGGTGGTGTGCAGGATCGATTCGAGCGTGGACAGCGTCTCGTCGGGCAGATGCGAGACCTTCAGATAGATGGGCCCGCGCGCGGATTCGATCTCCTGCTTCACCTCGGCCATCATCTGCCCCGACCAGTAGTCGGAGTCGACGAACCGCTCGCCCTCGGCATTGACCTGGTAGCCACCGAACGGATTGGCGACATAGGCGCAGGCGGGACCGTTGTAGTCCTTGATCAGCGGATTGATCTGGAAGCACTCGATCCCGGACAGTTCCGCACCGGCGTGATACGCCATCGCGTACCCGTCCCCGGCATTGGTCGGGTTCTCGTAGGTGCCGTACAGATAGCCCGAGGCGGGCAGGCCGAGCCTGCCGCACGGACCGGTCGCCAGGATCACCGCCTTGGCGCCCACGGCGACGAACTCGCCGGTGCGGGTGTTGAGGGCGGCGGCACCCACCGCGCGCCCGTTCTCGGTGAGCACCCGCACCGGCATCAGCCGGTTCTCGATCTGGATCCGCTCGCGCATCTTCCGCTGGCGCAGCACGCGATACAGCGCCTTCTTCACGTCCTTGCCCTCGGGCATCGGCAGCACGTAGGAACCCGACCGGTGCACCCGGCGCACCGCGTACTCGCCGTACTCGTCCTTCTCGAACTTCACGCCGTAGCGTTCGAGCCGCTGCACCATCGCGAAACCGCGGGTCGCGGTCTGATACACCGTGCGCTGGTCGACGATGCCGTCGTTGGCGCGGGTGATCTCGGCGACGTAGTCCTCCGGTTCGGCCTTGCCCGGGATGACGGCGTTGTTGACCCCGTCCATTCCCATGGCGAGCGCGCCGGAATGGCGCACGTGCGCCTTCTCCAGCAGCAGCACGTTCGCGCCGGACTCGGCGGCGGTGAGCGCGGCCATGGTGCCCGCGGTGCCGCCGCCGATGACGAGCACATCGCAGTCCAGCCGGACGCGTTCGGACAGCTCGGGAATGTTCACAGTAGCTCCAGGATCCGGTCGCGCAGCTCGCTGCGGTCCACCGCGGAACGCGGCTCGGGCACCTCGACGACCGCGCGCAGCGACCCCGCGCCGAGCACGGCGATCCGGTCGCCGAGCAGCAGGGCCTCGTCGAGGTCGTGGGTGACGAAAACGATGGTGGTGGGATGGGCGCGCCAGGTCTCGACCAGCAGGCGCTGCATCTCGGTGCGGGTCTGGCTGTCGAGCGCGCCGAACGGCTCGTCCATGAGCACCGCGCGCGGCGACCCGGCCAGGCTGCGCGCCAGCTGCACCCGCTGACGCATCCCGCCGGACAGGTCACGCGGCAGATAGTCGGCGTAGCCGGTGAGCCCGACCTCGTCGAGCCAGCGCCGCGACCGGGTGGCCCGCTCGGCCCGGGGGACACCCCGAAGCCGCAGGGCCAGTTCGACATTGGTGCGCGCGGTGCGCCACGGCAGCAGCGCGTCGTCCTGGAAGACCAGGGCGCGATCGGCCGAGGGCCCGGTGACGGTGTCGTCGTCGGCGCGGATGACGCCGCCGGTGGGCAGGCGCAACCCGGCCAGGGCGCGCAGCAGCGTCGACTTGCCGCAGCCGGATTTGCCGACCAGCACGAGGATCTCCCCGGCGGCGACCGCGAGGTCGATATCGTGCACGACGGTCTTGGCGCCGTAGCTGATCCGGACCGATTCCAGGTCCAGCCGCATCCCGGCGGAGACGGTGGGGGCGAGGGTGGTGGTCATGACGCGACCTCTCTCGGCAGCCAGCGGGTGACCCGGCGGCCTGCCAGTTCGACGATGCCGGAGGTGAGGAAGCCGAGGACGCCGATGGTGATCATGCCGACGAACACGGCCGGGTAGTCCACGATCGTGTAGGACTGCCAGGTGCGATAGCCGATGCCGAGGCGCCCGGAGATCATCTCCGCGGAGATGAGGCAGATCCAGGCCACGCCCATGCCCACCGACAGGCCGCTGAACACGCCCGGCAGGATGCCGGGCACGACCACCCGGGTCAGCACTTCGCGCCGGGAGGCGCCGAGCGTGCGCACCGCGTCCTCCCAGATGGTCGGCAGGGCGCGGGTGGCGTGCCGGGTGCTCACCAGCACCGGGAACAGCGAGGCGGTGAAGGTGATGAACACGATGCCGGACTCGTCGCTGGGGAACAGCAGGATGGCCACCGGCACCAGCGCGATCGCCGGGATCGGGCGGATGAGCTCGGCCAGCGGGCCGAACACATCGGCCAGCAGCCGCGAGCGACCCAGGCCGATGCCGGCCAGCACACCGACCACGGCCGCCAGCCCGAACCCGGTGACGATGCGCACCAGCGACTGCGCCACATCCAGGTAGTACTGGCCGGTGCCCAGGTGCTCACCGAACTCGGCGACGATCTCGGTCACCGTCGGCAAGGTGTCGAACCGCAGCCCGAAGCGCACGTCACCGGCGGTGAGCGCCTGCCACAGCCCGACGGCCACCACCACCGAGGTGATCCGGATGGCCCGGGACACCCACACCGACCTGCCCGGCGCGGCGGGGGTCTCCGGCTCGGCGGTCGGCTCGGTCGCGACCGGGGAGCGGTCGGATACCGCGGTCATCCGCGGACCTCCGTCACGGCCTGGCGGTAGGTCACCGGAGTCGCCCCGGCGTGCGCGGCACGGTAGCGGTCGGCGGCGGCCTGTGTGGTGAACGGCAGGTAGCGCTCGCCGTCGCGCAGCCAGACCGCCTTGTCGGCGAACCAGCGGGTACCCAGCTCGGCGTCGGGCAGGTAGACCGCGCGCACGGTCTTGCCCGCCGCTTCGGCGGCCTGCACCGCGCGCAGCAGGCAGGCGGGGTTCGCCGCGGGCTGCGGCTTGTCGGCGCCGTCCACCCACACCTCACCGGCCAGCGCCGGATCGGTGACCGGCACCCCGCACACCGGGTCGGTCCCGGTGACCTTGCTCGGGTTGGTTCCCGAGGCCAGATCGGCGTCGTAATCGCCGCGGCCCGTGTAGGCCTCGCGCAGCGGACCGTCCTGGACGAAGCCGTCGATGTCGAGTTCGGCGAAGTCGCCGATGGACTTCAGATAATTGACGTCGTCCTTGAACGCGGCGATCAGGCTCGGCTTGAGCGTGGTGTCGAAGCTGGTGCCGCCGGGACCGTTGTAGAGGTACACCACCTCCTGCGGCAGCCCCGAGCCCTTCGCGACGATATCGGCCGCCTCGAACGGCTTCTCGTTGAGGAACGCGGTCGCGTCGAGCTGCGCGGCCAGGAACGCCTGGAGCACCTCGGGATGATCGGCGGCGTAGGCGCGGCGGGCGACCACGCCGTGGAAGGTCGGCACGTTCAGCTCGGCGCCGTCGTAGAGCAGCTTGGCCTTGTTCTGCTGCACCAGCAGACCCGGCCAGGCCACGAACTGCGAGAGCGCGCCCACCTGATGCGATTCCAGCGCTGTCGCCCCGACCTGGGGCTGCTGGTTGAGGACCTCCACCCCCTTGGCCGGATCGATCCCGGCGCGGGTCAGCGCCTGCACCAGGGTGCCGTGCCCGGCCGAACCCACACTGGCCGAGATCTTCTGGCCTGCCAGATCCGACAGCGAGCGGGCGGGCGAATCATTGGGCACCACCACCATGTTCAGCGCGCCCTTGGGGTTGTAGCCGGTGATCGACACCAGCTCGGTGCGGGCGCGCTCGTTGGCCTGGGTGCGCGAACCGTTGATCAGCAGCGGGTAGTCGCCCATCGAACCGATGTCGATCTTCTCCGCCACCATCTGCGCGGTGATCGGCGCGCCGGTGTCGTAGTCCTGCCACTCCACCTGGTACTTCGCGCCGCCCGCGTCGGTGAGCTGCTGCAACCGCTGCTCCAGGTAGCCCTGGGCGCGCAGCAGGGTGCCTGCGGTGACGGTGTTGATGGTCTTGGACTGATAGCCGACGACGACCTTCACGGTCCCCTCGGGCGCGGCATCGCTGCTCTCGAGGGAGCAGCCCGCGGCGGCGAGGGCCACGGCCAGCGCGACGGGGACGAGACGAGTGAGCTTCATGCGAGGATTCCCGGTGTGGTTCAGCGGAGCAGATAGGGCATGTTGACGGTGACGGCACCGGTGGGGCAGCGCGCCGCGCACGGCCCGCAGTACCAGCACTCGTCGACGTGCATGTAGGCCTTGCCCGAATCCTCGTGGATGGCAAGGGAATCGAGCGGGCACATGTCCACGCACAGGGTGCAGCCGGTGATGCACAGCGATTCGTCGACCGTCACCGGGACGTCGGCGCGCTGGGGGACCAGAGCCATCTAGAGGACCTTCCATTCGGGGGCGCTGCGGGTGAGGCTGCCGCGCATGGTGATGCGGTCACCGCGCAGGCGGATGTACTCGAGGTCGACGGGTCTGCCGTCGTCGAGGTGGGTCAGGCGCTCGAGCATGAGCAGCGGCGCGCCGGCCGGGGTGTCGAGGGTGGTGGCGGTGTGCGGGTCGGCGGCCACCGCTTCCAGCGCGAGGTCGGCCGCGCCGAGCGACTGCCCGGTGACCTGTTCGAGCAGCACGAAGACATCGGTGGTCTCGAGATCGTGGGCGAGCACCTCGGCGCCGATATCGGGGGCCAGATAGGTCAGGTCCAGGCTCAGCGGCAGGTCGGCCAGGAACCGCAGCCGCTCGATGTAGACCACGCGCTCACCGGGCGCCAGCTCGAGGCGGCGCGCGACGGCCGGGGGAGCCGTGACGGTGGTGGCGGCCCGCACTTCGTTGCGGACGGTGCCGTGTTCCTTGAGGGTCTCCTGCAGGCCCAGCAGGGCGTCGAGGCCGTGATCGAACTTGCGCGCGGCCACCCGGGTGCCGACCTTGGGCGCGCGATCGATGAGTCCCTCGTCGCGCAACAGCGCCAGGGCCTCGCGCACGGTGTTGCGGGAGGTGCCGTGCTCGGCGGCGAGCTGCTGCTCACCGGGCAGGGTGCCCTCCACCGCGCCCGCCAGGATCTGGTGGCGCAGGATGTCGGCCACCCGGCGCGCCCGATCGGCACGCTGGCCACGGATCGGTGTGGCTGCCGTTTTCTCGCTGACCTGCATGAACAGCGACGATAGTGGCCATTTCGGGACCGGATTCCCGCGCGAGCGGGCGCCGGAATCAGCGGATGTTTCTACGCCGGGTGGCCCGGCGGACGACCTGCGTGGATGCGGTCATGCGCGGCTATTGCGCCACCCCGGCCGGTGCGGGCGACATTAGGATCAGGCCGATCGAATTGTCGCCCGCACGGGTTTTCTCAGGGCTGGCCGGGCTGCAACATGATGAACAGGCCGTGCGCCTCGGCACAGAGCCGCTCGCCGTCGTGCAGGGTCGCGCGCAGATACACCTTGCGGCCCTCCACGCGCTCGGTCCAGCCGCGCACGGTCAGTTCCTTGTTCAGCGGCGTGATCGAGCGGTAGTCCACGGTCAGCGAGGCGGTGCGCGTCACCGCGTGGGT
This sequence comes from Nocardia sp. NPDC004415, assembly GCF_053602435.1. Classification (NCBI taxonomy): domain Bacteria; kingdom Bacillati; phylum Actinomycetota; class Actinomycetes; order Mycobacteriales; family Nocardiaceae; genus Nocardia; species Nocardia sp. NPDC004415. The sequence continues at coordinate 101,420 of NZ_JBSGDP010000003.1, read as the reverse complement.
GTGCACGGCCGCGGTCATGCCGAGGACGTCGTCGAAGGCCAGCGCGATGTGCCCGCCGTGCGCGGCGTTGTTGCCACCCAGGTGGAAGGTGCGGAAGGTCAGTGTCACCGTGACGCCGTCGACATCGGCGCTGTTCACGGTGTAGGGCGGCAGGGTGATGTTGCCGCGCGCGGGCAGATCCGTGCGGGTCCAGCTGGGCGAGGACCACTCGTCCACGACCGCCGCGTCCAGGCGGGCATTGAGCTGCTCGAGCGTGGCGATGGCCTCCTTGGCCAGCTCGTCGGACGGACTGATCAGGCGAATGCGGTCCATGAGGTCGCGGGCCTGCTCGACCAGTTCGCCGTAGTGCGGGCCGCCGACGGTCAGGTCCAGCCCGCGCTCCTTGCGCTGCTGGATCAGGTCGGCCACCGGCCGGAACCCGCCCTCGTGGTGCTCGGCGTCCGGCAGCGCGTTGGCAGCCTGTGTATCGTCCATATGCAACACGTTATCGCTTAGGCTGGTCCCTATCACCGAGCAGGTCTGTACGTACGGCAACGGCGAAAGGCTGAGCGCATGGGTATCGCGGCGGTTGTGTTCGACATGGACGGGGTGCTCATCGATTCCGAGCCGGTCTGGGAGCAGGTCAAGCGGGAGTACGTCGAGCTCAAAGGTGGCCGGTGGCAACCGGATTCGCAGCGCAGGATGATGGGGATGAGCACCACCGACTGGGCCGCCTACATGAGTGACGACCTGGGCGTGGCCATGCCGCTCGAGGACATCTCCACCAAGGTGGTCGACCTGATGGCCGACCACTACGCCCACCACGTCCCGCTGCTGCCCGGCGCCGTCGAGGCGGTGCGGCGCTGTGCGGGCCAGTGGAAACTCGGCCTCGCCAGCTCCTCGCCGCGTTCGCTGATCGACCTGGTACTCGCGAAAACCGGCCTGCTGGAGCATTTCTCGGCGATTCTGTCGACCGAGGAGGTGGGTCGCGGCAAGCCCGCCCCGGACGTGTATCTCACCATCGCCCAGCGCCTCGGCGCCGACCCCGACACCTGTACGGCCGTCGAGGACTCCACCAACGGCCTGCGCTCCGCCCACACCGCGGGTCTGCGGGTGATCGCGGTGCCCCGCCCGGAGTTCCCGCCCGAACACGACGCGCTGGCCGAGGCCGATGTGGTTCTCGACAACCTCGACCAGCTCACCCCCGAGGTCGTCACCGGCGCCTGACCGTCGCGCCCGCGGCGGATCGGTGTGCCCGTGCGGCCGGTATCCGGCAGACTGGCCCGATGGCTGCTGAGCAGGTGGACCGGCCCGAGGTCATCGTGCGCGTCGGTGACGGTGCCGACGCGCCCCGCGTCGTCGACCCGTTCGCGCCCGGCGCCGGACCGGCCGATCCGGCGCCGGACCACCCGTTCCTGCTGCTCACCCGCTCCGACGCCGAGCGCATCCAGGCCCGCTACCTCGACGACGGTACCTACGAGGTGGAGCACACCGAGGGCGCCGAGCAGCGGCAACTGTTCACCACCGACGCCCTGCTCGTGCGCGATGTCGTCTGGTCGTGGATCCAGCGGGACCGCTGGTGGCGCGACACCGTCGCCTGGACCACCGTCGATCCCAGCCTCGGCGAACTCGACGCCCTGCGCGCCGAGCTGACCGAGATGCTCGACGGCCTGTCGGTCATGGACTCGGTCACCGGCGAACTCGACCGCGCCCTCGCCAGGGCCGACGAACTACTGGGCGCCGACTTCGACGACGAGCGGTTCGAGCTCGGCTAGCCGGGGAGCGGGGCGGCGGCGACATCCTCGACGCCCTCGCACCAGTCGTCGAAGGCGTCGAACTCGGCCTCGGCCCAGGTCGGGACGGAATCCTCGACGGCCTCCTCGATCGGGTCCCAGTAGCGATCGCAGCCCGCGGGGGCGGGCGGCCAGGACTCGATGAACTTCACCAGCGGTGACGACGGTGGTTCCGGCTCCTGGGCGGCCGCGAGGCCCGTGGTGGCCAGGGTGAGCGCGGCGGCCACGCCCGCGGTGGCGGCGATCCGGTGCACGATTCGCATGACATCCTCCTGCTCGATCCGAACATGTGATGTCCTGCGATCCTAACGCTCCCGGCGCGGGCGTCAGCGGGCTCGCGCGCTCCAGCGGCCCTCGTCCCGGCGCACCTCGATGGGGTGGTCGAAGGCCGTGGAGACGTGCTCGGTGGTGATCACTTCCCCCGCCGGACCTGCGGCGACGGTGTGGCCGCCCGCGATGAGCAGGGCGTGGGTGGTGCTGCTGGGCAGCTCCTCGAGATGGTGGGTCACCAGGATCGAGGCGACCTCGGGATGGGTGCGGTCGAGGGTGTCGACGGTGCTGAGCAACTGCTCGCGCGCGGCCAGGTCGAGACCGGTGGACGGCTCGTCGAGCAGCAGCACCTTCGGGTCGCTGATCAGGGCGCGGGCGATGAGTGCCCGCCCGCGTTCGCCCTGCGACAGGGTCGGCCAGCGATCCCCGGCCTTGCCGGACAGGCCGAGGGTGTCGATGAGCGCGTCGGTGCGCGCGAGATCATCGGAGGTGGGTGTCCAGCGCATCGGGAGGTCGTTGGTGCCGGTGATGCCGGTGAGGACGACCTCGCGCACCGACAGCGGATGCTGCAGGGCGTGGCGCGGGTTCACGTGCCCGATCGAGCGGCGCAGCCGGGCCAGCTCCACCCGCCCGAACTGCTCACCGAGCACCCGGACCACACCGCTGGTCGGGAAGGTGACCGCGCCGCAGAAACCGAGCAGCGTGCTCTTGCCCGCGCCGTTGGGGCCGAGCAGCGCCCAGTGTTCGCCGGCCCGCACGGTCAGCGAGATGCCGTTGATGATCTTCTTACCGTCGCGGCGGAAGGTCACCTCGTCGAGTTCGATCACCGGGACGCCGGTCATGCGAAAGCCTCCTTCAGGGCGGACAGGTGGGCGCGGCTGAATTCGGCTGCCGCCGTGGGATTCCGGTCGGCGACGGCCTGGGCGAGCTGTTCGTGCGCGGCGTGGTCGGCGTCCTCGGAGGCGACCGGGCGCAGGGCGAGCATGTCGATCATGGCCAGGCGCAGCCGCGGCAGGAAACTGTCGAACAGCTGGGTGAGCACGGGGTTGTGCGCGGCGACGATCACCGCCCGGTGGAAGGCCATGTCGGCGTCGACGTGTTCGGCCACCGTCTGTCCCTCGGCGCGGCGACCGGCCAGGGCCCGGCGGATGGCCCGCACGTCGGCCGGGGTGCGGCGTTGCGCGGCCAGGGCGGCGGCCTCGGCCTCGATGGCGATGCGCGCCTCGATCACGGCGGCGATGGTCGCCCCACGCAGCACGACATCCCAGTCCTCGGTCACGTCGAGCGCGGTGACGAACACGCCCGCGCCCTGCCTGCTGTCGAGCACGCCCTTGCCCGCGAGCTCCCGGATGGCCTCGCGCAGCGTCGAGCGGCCGACGCCCAGCTGGGCGGCGAGCAGCGTCTCGCCGGGTAATCGGTGACCCAGCGGCCATTCGCCCGCGCGGATCCGCGCGAGCAGGAGTTCGGCCGCCTGAGCGGCCAGCGGCTGACGCCGTACCTGCGATACCACCCGAATACCTCTCTACTTGTCTGAGGAGTTGTGGTAGAAGTGTACCCATCATGACCGTGTTGCTGCTCCTCGGCCGCCACGGCGGGGCCTGACCGACCGGCCGCCCCGCCGTGGGGCTTCGTCGTGGCCGGTCGCCGTCGTCTCGTGGCCCGTCGCGGCCAGGAAGCAGAGCACCTGTCATGAGTACCTTCCCCACCCTCTCGACCCCCGTCGGCGCCGTGGGCCCGCACGCCTGGAATCGCCAGCGCGGTTCGGCCATGCCGTCGCATCGCTATCGCGACATCCATCGGCGCGTGGAAATCCCGGCCACACCACGGGACTGGCCCGCCGCCCGGATCACCGAGGCGCCACTGTGGGTGCCCGTCGACCTGCGCGACGGCAATCAGGCCCTGGCCGAACCGATGGACCCGGTCCGTAAGCGCCGGTTCTTCGAACTGCTGGTCGCCATGGGCTACAAGGAGATCGAGGTCGGCTATCCCTCGGCCTCGCAGACCGATTTCGACTTCGTGCGCTTGCTGGCCGATACTGATATCGCACCGCCGGATGTCACCGTCGTCGTGTTCACCCCGGCCCGCAGGGATCTCATCGAACGCACCGTGGAATCGGTGCGCGGCATCACCAACGAGGTGGTGATCCACCTCTACACCGCCACCGCGCCGGTCTGGCGCGAGGTCGTCCTGGGCAAGGACCGCGCCCAGCTGCGCGAGCTGATCCTCGCCGGAGCCCGGGACGTGCTGGACCTGGCCGGTGGGTGGCCGAATGTGCGCTTCCAGTTCTCGCCGGAGGTCTTCAACCTGACCGAACCCGACTTCGCGCTGGAGATCTGCGACGCCGTCACCGCACTGTGGGAGGCGCGCCCGCAACGTCCTGTGACGCTGAACCTGCCCGCCACCGTGGAGGCCGCGACGCCCAACGTGTACGCCGACCAGATCGAATACATGCACCGGAATCTGGCCCGGCGCGACGGCGTGATCCTGTCGGTGCATCCGCACAACGACCGGGGGACCGGCATCGCCTGTGCCGAACTGGCCGTGCTGGCGGGCGCGCAGCGGGTGGAGGGGTGTGTGTTCGGCAACGGCGAACGCACCGGCAATGTCGACATCGCCACCCTGGCGCTGAACCTGCACGCGCAGGGCGTGGACCCGATGATCGACTTCTCCGATATCGACGAGATCCGCCGCACCGTCGAATACTGCACCCGCCTGCCCGTGCACGAACGCCACCCGTATGTGGGCGATCTCGTGCACACCGCGTTCTCCGGCACCCACCAGGACGCCATCCGCAAGGGCATGGCCGAGCACCGTGCCCGCGCCGCCGCGGCGAACCTGCCCGAGCGTGAGGTGCCGTGGCAGGTCCCGTATCTGCCGATCGACCCCGCCGACATCGGCCGCTCCTACGACGCGGTCATCCGGGTCAACTCCCAGTCCGGCAAGGGCGGCATCGCCTACCTGCTGCACACCGGCTACGGCCTGGAACTGCCGCGCCGCCTGCAGATCGACCTCGCCCGGCGCGTCCAGGCACACACCGACGACACCGGCGCCGAGATCACCGCGAAGGAGCTGTACACCCTCTTCGAGGAGTCCTACACGGCACGCGATCCGCGCATCACCCTGCGGCAGTGGCGGATCACCGGCGACAGCACCGAGATCACCCTCGACGTGGACGGCGGCGAACAGCGGTCCGTCCACCACGGCACCGGCCCGGTCGAAGCCCTCATCGCCGCGCTCGCCGCAGTGGGTCATCCTGTCGAGATTCTGGGCCTGACCCAGCACTCTCTCGAGGAAGGCGCCGCGGCCACGGCCGCGAGCTACCTCGAATACCGCACGCCCACCCGCTCCGGCTGGGCCTTCGGCCGCGACAACTCGGTGGTGGCCGCCTCCCTCGCGGCGGTGATGAACGCCGTCAACGCCTAGCGGGGCACCCGGGGCGGCCACCCACGCGGTCGCCCCGGGGCCCGCTCACCACCAGCCGGTGGCATACATCAGAGCCAGACTCGACAGCCCGAGAACCAGGCCGAGCGACCCACCCAGCAGCAGGGGACGGGCCCCGGCGGTCCGCAGCCGGTCGACGCTGAGCGAGGTGCCGATGGCGGCCAGGACGACGGCTATGAGCCAGCCACTGACCGTCCCCAACGGCTGGGTCAGGGCGGGCGGCAGGACGCCCAGACCCGCGACCACCGAGGCAGCGAGGAACAACACGACGAACAGCGGGAACGCCTGACGCAGCGAGCCCTCCGGCGCGCCCGTCTCCGCCGCCAGCCGACGACGCCCCAGATGCAGGCCCAGGCACAGCGGGACGATGGCCAGGCTGCGCACCAGCTTCACGATCACCGCGAAATGCGCCGCGCCCGTGCCGAAGACGACACCCGCCGCCAGCACCGAGGACGTGTCGTTGATGGCCGTGCCCGCCCACAGCCCGAACGCCTCCTGCGACATACCCAGCGCGCGGCCCAGCGGCGGATAGATCAGTACCGCCGCCACATTGAAGACGAAGATGGTGCCCAGCGCGTAGGCCACCCGCTGCCGATCCGGCCGCAGCACCGCGGTGGCCGCGGCGATGGCCGACGCGCCGCAGATGGTCGTGCCGACGGCCACCAGCGTCGCCGATTCCCGGTCGACCGCCAGCATCCGCCCCACCACGAAGGCGGCCACCGCGCCGACCAGCAGCGTGCCGATCAGCACGATCGCGGTCTCACGCCCGACGCTCAGGACCGAACCCACCGGCAACCCGAGACCGAGCAGCACGATCGCCACGCCGAGCAGCCGCTGCCGGGCGAGATCGAGCCCCGGATCGACCACCGCCTCGGCCCCGCGCGTGCGCCGCAGCACCATCCCCGCCGCCGCCCCGGCGGCCAGCGCCAGCACCGGCACCCCGACCGTCGGCAGCGCCGAGCCCACCGGCGTGGCCACGGTGGCCAGCAGGGCGGCGAGGACGAGACCGGGAGCGAGGGTGCGTGCGCGATTCACCCCTCCACCTTCGACGAGCCGAAGATTCCGAGGTAGAGGCCGCTTTCGGAGGTGCTCATAAGTGTTGCTTATGGCTTCGCGGCCGCGTCGGCGTGCCCGGATGTGCTTTCCTGGAACGGTGCGGAGAGCAACCCGGCTGACCGTCGGCGCCGGAATCGGACTGATGCTCTGGGGCGAGTGGGCCAACTGGCGCGCCTCGCGCCGGTTCGTGGGCGAGGTCCCCACGGGCACCGAAGCCGTGGTCGTCCTCGGGTATCGCGACACCGGCCCGCGGGCCAACGCGATGAACCGCTGGCGGGTCCGTGCCGGACTGCGCTCGATCGACCCCGCCGCCCCGGAATCGCGGCTGGTCCTGTGCGGCGGCGCCTGCGCCGGACCGGTGAGCGAGGCCGCGCTGATGGCGCGCTACGCGACCGAGGAGCGCGGCTACCGCGGCGAGCTCGCCCTCGACGACGCCAGCCGATCCACCTGGGAGAACATCGCTTTCGCGCTACCGCTGGTCAAGGACGTCGACCGGATCAAGATCGTCTCCCTGCCCACCCACGCCGAGACCGCCCGCCGCTACCTGATCGAGCAGAGCCCGGAACTGGCGCCACGCCTGGTCCGCGGGCGCGACTACCGATTCGGCGAGTGGATGCCGCTCAAACCGCTCATCGCCGTCTACGGCGTCGTCAAGGACATCCAGCGCCGCACCGGCGCCTGATGTGGCACCCGCGCGGGTGTCACCCATAATCGGCGCATGACCCTGCCGCCCGGAACCCCCGACCTCGAGGTCCTCGCCCTCCTGGTGACCGTGGCCGAACTGGGCAGCCTGGGCGCCGCCGCCCGCAGGCACGGCATCAGCCAGCCCGCCGCGAGCATGCGGATCAGCGCGCTCGAACGGCGCCTTCGGGTCAAGCTGCTCGACCGCGGCCCGACCGGCTCCGAACTCACCGATGCCGGACAGTCGGTCGTCGCTCACGCGCGCACCGTGCTGGCCGCGGTCGGCGACCTGCTCGACGACGTCGGCAGGCTGCGCGCCGAACAGGCACCGCGGCTGCGCATCGCCGCCTCGAAAACCATTGCCGACCATCGCATTCCGCACTGGCTGGCCGCGCTGCGCGCCGAACATCCCGAGGTGGTGATCGCGCTCGAGGTGGAGAACTCCACCCAGGTCGCGGCGCTGGTCCGCGACGGTGGCGCCGACCTGGGCTTCGTGGAGGGCCCGCATCCGCCCGCGGGTCTGGGCAGCCGGGTCCTCGGCACCGACGACCTGGTCGTGGTCGTGGCGCCCGAGCACCCCTGGGCGCGCCGGGCCACCCCCGTGACGCTCGGCGAACTCGCGGGCACCGCGCTGCTGTGGCGCGAGCCCGGCTCCGGGACCCGCGACACCGTCTGGGATCTGCTCAGCACCGCGGGCGCACCGGCCGGACCCGCCGCCGAACTGGGCTCGGCGGCCGCGATCGTCGCCGCCGCCCGCACCGGGATGGCACCCGCTGTGCTCAGCAAGCTGATCGCCGCGCCCGATCTGGCCTCCGGCGCCCTGATCGAGATCCCCTCGGCCGACAGCGCCCGGCTGACACGCAAGTTCCGCGCGATCTGGCGGCGCAACACCCCACCGTCGGGTCCGGCCGAACTGCTCGTCGAGCGGGCCGCGCGCCTGGAATCGGCCCGATCGCAGGCGCCGGAAAGGTCCGAATCGCCCCGGTGAACCGGTCGGTACAGCGAAATGGTGCAGAAGCGGAGCCGACGGCTCTAGTCTGATAGCGCTACGCACTGTGGAGGTTGGATCAATGACGGTCGAGATCGTGACCGAGCCGGCGCCGGAGGACCTGTGGACCGGATCGGGCCGCGCGACCGGCGCGCCGCCGACGTCGATGATCGAGCGGATGACGCTCATCCTCGACGCGTTCGACGCCACCACCCCCACGCTGACGCTGCTCGGCCTGGCCGAACGCACCGGGCTGCCGCGCTCCACCGTGCACCGCATCCTCGATCAGATGATCCGCCTGCGCTGGCTCGCCCACACCCCGGGCGGCTACCGGCTGGGCCTGCGTGTGCTCGAACTGGGCGGGCTGGCCGCCGAGCAGAACGAGCTGCGCGAAGTGGTCGGCCCACTGCTCTACGAGTTGAGCCAGCGCACCGGGCTGATCGGGCACCTGGCCGTGCTCGACGGGCGCGAGGTGCTCTTCCTCGACCGCTCCGGCGGACGCAGCCGGGTCGCCATCCCGACCCGCGTGGGCGGCAGGCTGCCCGCGCACTGTACGGCGGTCGGCAAGGCGCTGCTGGCCACGCTGGAACCCGGGATCGCCGAGGCGTCACTGCGCGGCAACACCGTGCCCAGGACCGCGCGCACCATTGTCGACCGCGCCGAACTGCATCGCGAGCTGACCCGCATCCGCAACCGTCAGGGCGTGGCCGTGGACACCGAGGAATCGCTGCCCGGCGTCGGTTGCGTGGCGGTGCCGATCCGTGGTCGCGGGGTGGCCGTGGCCGCGATCTCGCTGTCGGGCACCGTGCACGGCGACCGCAGCGCGCTCGACACCGCCCGCCTGGCCCGCGCGCTGGCCGAGGTCGCCAAGGAGGCGGCCCGCACCCTGGCACCCCGGCACGGCCGCCCCCTGCCCTGACTCAGCCGCGCGGCGCCTTCGCCATCGCGCGCCCGGCCGCCCGGCCGGAGAAGATGCATCCCCCGAGGAACGTGCCCTCGAGCGCGTTGTAACCGTGCACGCCGCCGCCGCCGAATCCGGCGACCTCGCCCGCGGCGTAGAGCCCGGGGAAGGCCGACCCGTCGGGGCGCAGCACCTGTGAATCGAGATCGGTCTGCAAGCCACCGAGCGTCTTGCGGGTCAGGACGTTGAGCCGTACCGCGATCAGCGGGCCCTCGGCCGGGTCGAGAATCCGGTGCGGCTTGGCCACCCGGCCCGCCTTGTCACCGAAGTACTTGCGGGCGTTGTGGATCGCGGCCATCTGCGCGTCCTTGGTGTAGGGATTGCGCACCTCCCGGTCGCGCGCGACGATCTGGCGTTCGAGATCGGCGGCGTCGAGCCGCGGGCCGCGCGCGATCGCGTTCATCCCGTCGACGAGTTCGGCCAGCGTGTCGGCGACGACGAAGTCCACCCCGTGCTGCTTGAACGCCTCCACCGGGCCCGGCGCGCCCTTGGCGACGCGGCTGCGCAGCGTGAGTTTGAGGTCCTTGCCGGTGATGTCGGGGTTCTGCTCCGATCCCGACAGCGCGAACTCCTTCTCGATGATCGTCTGGTTGAGCACGAACCAGGAGTAGTCGTGCCCGGTCGACAGGATCCGGCGCATGGTCTCGTTGGTGTCGAAACCGGGGAAACACGGTGCGGGCATCCGGATGCCGTCGGCGTCGAACCACAGCGAGGACGGGCCGGGAATGATCCGGATGGCGTGGTCGGGCCAGACCGGGTCCCAGTTGTTGATGCCCTCGGTGTAATGCCACATCCGGTCCCGGTTGACCAGCGAGGCACCGACCGCCTCGGAGATCCCGAGCATCCGGCCGTCCACATAGGCGGGGACACCGGAGATCATCGTCTCCGGGCACGGGCCCAGCCGTTCGGTGGGCCAGTTGCGGCGGATCAGCTCGTGCGCGTGGCCGATCCCGCCCGAGCTCACCAGCACCGCGGGGGCGTGGAAGTCGAACTCGCCCACCACATCCCGGTTCGACGCGACACCGCGCTCGGTGTCGCTGTCGGCGAGCACGCTGCCACGGACCCCGGTGACGGCACCGTCGGTGACGACCAGCTCGTCGACCCGGTGCCGGAAAGCGAAGCGCACCAGACCTTTCGCCTCACCCACGAGCACCGGTTCGAGGAAGACGCGCAGCACCTCGGGACCGGTGCCCCAGGTGAGATGGAACCGCGGCACCGAGTTGCCGTGCCCGTCGGCCAGCCCGCCGCCACGCTCGGCCCAGCCGACCAGGGGAGTGACCCGTAAACCCAAGGCGTGCAGGTAGTCCCGCTTCTCGTCGGTGGCGAAACGCACATAGGCCCGCGCCCACTGCCTGGCCATCCGGTCCTCGTCCTCGCGATCGAACCCGGCCGAACCCAGCCAGTCCTGCAGGGCCAGCTCGTAGGAGTCCTTGATCCCCAGCCTGCGCTGCTCGGGGCTGTCGACGAAGAACAGCCCGCCCAGCGACCAGAACGCCTGCCCACCGAGATTGGCGCGATTCTCCTGGTCGAGCACCAGGACCTTGCGTCCGGCCAGGACGAGTTCGTGGGTGGCGACCAGGCCCGCGAGCCCGGCGCCGACGACAATCGCGTCGGGAGTGAAATCTGCTAGCGGATCAGGCGCTGTGCTCGACATGCCCTGGAACGTAGCATTGGTGGGTCGGGGGTAGGGGAGAAGTCCTGGAAAACGCCCTGACCAGCGATGTTTCGTCGAGGAAAGGCCCACGATTTCCATGAAGGTCCGCACCCGTACCGGCGCCGCCGTGCTCACTCTCGCCGTCCTGGCGGGGCTCGGCGCCACCTCCTGCTCGAAGACCCGCTGGTGCGAGCGCGATCAAGGCGACGTCCTGGTCGCCGACTCCTACTGCGAACGCGGCGTCGCCGGCTACGAGTGGGAGCCCGACCACGACAAGCCCAAGTACAAGAAGAAGCCCAAGAAGCACTGATTCCGTGCCTACGGCCCTGCGCCGCAGGCGATTCCGAGACGCGATCGTGGCACAAGGGATGCCGAGTTCGCGCCGTGCCGATGCCGGTCAGCGGGTATTCCCACCCTGAGCGCGCCGAATGCCCTTGCGGCGGACGGTGATCGCTCATTTCTCTATTTCTCACAACGGCGTGAGTGGGTGGGCACGATGACCAACCGGAAGGTAATTCGAATCGGCGTAGGACGGGCAGCGCGAGCGCTGGCGGTGGTGCTACTGGCCGCAGGGATCGGGACAGCGATGTCCCAGACGACAGCGATGGCGCAGAACTGCGCGAGTATCGATGTCGTCGTCGCCCGTGGCACCAACGAACCCGGCTACCTGGGAGCGGTCATCGGTGACCCGCTCTACGCGGTACTGAGCGCTCAGCTACCGGTCGACACGATGGCCCATCGCGTGGAATATCCCGCCGACCTGCTGGTTCCCTCCTCGGTCAGCGACGGCACCCGGGCGATGACCGCGCACGTGATGGCCCAGGCCGCGGCCTGCCCCGACCAGCGGTTCGTGCTGGTCGGTTACTCGCAGGGTGCCGCGGTGACCCACGGCGTGCTGGGCTCGCCCGCCATGATGCTGCTGCCCGGGATGTATGTGCTGCCCGCGCAACTGTCGTCGCGGGTGGTCGCGGTGCTGCTCTTCGGCGATCCGCTGCGGCTGGTGGGCCAGGGCGTCGCGCCGCTGTACGCGGGCCGCACGGCGAACTACTGCACCGCGGGTGATCCGGTGTGCGCGGGCGGGATCTTCCCCGCCGCGCACGGTGCCTACGGCTGGTCCTTCGGGGCGGCCGCCGGGCAGGTGAACGCGCGGCTGTGAGCCCGCCGCTCAGGCGCCGGGCATCACCCCGGACAGGACAGCGCCGATCTGCGCGACCGCGCGATCGACGCTGCCCGTCGGCTGGAACAGGTGACTCAATGTCAGCCGCACCATGATCTCGACGATGCCGACGACCTCGTCGTCGGTGAGCTCGTCGAAGCGGTACTGCTCGCGCACGGTGGCGGTGAGCGCGGCGACGGCCCGGCCGAGCACCGGCTCCGGATCGCTGACCAGCGCGGGCAGCAGGGCGGTGTCGGCGTCCTGCCGGGCCGAGAGCACGGCCTTGATCAGTGTGTTGTCGCCCGCGGTCCGCAGCGTGTACTCCGCCGCCGCGGTCATCCCGGCGATCGGGTCGGTGCGGTGGGCGGCGAGCGTTTCGGCGATCCCGGTCAGGTAGATCCCGGTCTCGCGCTCGATCAGCGCGTCCGCGAGCGCCTGTTTGGTGCCGATCTCCTTGTACAGCACGGGCCTGCTGATGCCGACTTCCTTGGCCACCCGCGACATGTTCACCGACCCCCAGCCCTCGGTGATGACCATCGTGCGGGCGGCGTCGAGCATGCGATCGCGCAGCAGCTGACGCATTTCGGCGTGAAAGTTCGGCGATTCGGCCACCTCCGCAGCATACATGTGCCGGTCGATCGGCACGTTCGTTGACAATCTGGCCAAATGTGTATCCATCTGGAACACAAACCGCTATGTTGTAAACGAAGGCGACTCCGGATGAGCATCTGTCCGGGTCTCGGCGATGAGGAGAATGGCAATGACGACATCTCGGATCGGTGACCACGACGCGTCCACCGCGCCACCGCACTGGCGTGATCCCAAGCGCTACCTGTGGCTGTTCGGTCTTATCGCCCCCAGCGCGACCCTGCTGGCGATGGGCTTCGTGTGGGCGTTCGACCAGCTCGGCTGGCAGGCGGTCGCGCCCGTGTGGTGGTGGCTGGGCCCGATCCTGCTCTACGTCCTGCTGCCGATCCTGGATCGCTTCTTCGGCCCCGACGGCGAGAATCCGCCCGAGGAGGTGATGGCGCGGCTGGAGAACGACCGGTACTACCGCTACTGCACCTACGCCTACATTCCGCTGCAACTGGTCAGCCTGGTTCTGGCCTGCTACCTGTGGACCGCGACCGACCTGTCGTGGCTGGGGATCGACGGCGGGCTGGGACTCGTCTCGAAGATCGGCCTGGCATTCACCATCGGCGCGATGGGCGGCATCGGGATCAACACCGCGCACGAACTCGGCCACAAGAAGGACGAACTCGAACGCTGGCTGTCCAAGATCACCCTGGCCCAGACCTTCTACGGGCACTTCTACATCGAGCACAACCGCGGCCACCACGTGCGGGTCGCCACGCCGGAGGACCCGGCCAGCGCCCGGTTCGGCGAATCCTTCTGGGGCTTCCTGCCGCGCAGCGTGTGGGGCAGCCTGAGCTCCGCCTGGGAGCTCGAGCGCACCCGCCTGCAGCGCCTGGGCACCAGCGTGTTCTCGCTGCGCAACGACGTGCTCAACGCCTGGCTCATGTCGGTGGTGCTGTGGGGCGCGCTGGTCGTGGCCTTCGGTCCGGCGATCCTGCCGTTCCTGCTGATCCAGGCCGTCTACGGCTTCTCGCTGCTTGAGACGGTGAACTACCTCGAGCACTACGGGCTGCTGCGGCAGAAGACGGCCTCGGGCCGCTACGAGCGCTGCACCCCCGAGCACAGCTGGAACTCCGACCACATCGTCACCAATATCTTCCTCTACCACCTGCAGCGCCACAGCGACCATCACGCCAACCCCACCCGTCGCTACCAGACCCTGCGCCACATGGACGGCGCCCCCGAACTGCCCAGCGGCTACGCGAGCCTGATCGGCCTGGCCTATCTGACGCCGCTGTGGCGCAAGGTGATGGACCATCGCGTCCTGGCCCACTACCAGGGCGACATCACCCGGGTGAACATCCAGCCCGCCAAGCGGGAGCGGGTCCTGGCGAAGTACGGAGCGGCCTGATGTCCTACGTCTGCCCCGTGTGCGACTACGTCTACGACGAGCGGAACGGCGCTCCCCGTGAGGGTTTCGCGCCAGGCACCGCCTGGGAGGCCGTTCCCGACGACTGGTGCTGCCCCGACTGCGGCGTGCGCGAGAAGCTCGATTTCCAACCGGCCGGAGAGGCGTCCCGATGAACGACTACAAGCTCTACCAGTGTGTGCAGTGCGGCTTCGAATACGACGAGGCGCTGGGCTGGCCCGAGGACGGTATCGCGCCCGGCACCCGCTGGGACGAGATCCCCGACGACTGGTCCTGCCCGGATTGCGGTGCGGCCAAGGCCGATTTCGACATGCGGGAGGTGAGCCGCGGATGAGCGGGCGTGTCGTCATCGTGGGCACCGGTGTCGCCGGGGCCACCGCCGCCCAGACCTTGAGGCGTGAGGGCTACGCCGGGGAGATCGTGCTGCTCGGCGCCGAACCCGACCTGCCGTACCGGCGGCCCGCGGTGTCCAAGGAACTGCTCGCCGCCACCGCCTCGTTCGAGCGCGTCCTGCTGAAACCGGTCAAGTTCTGGGCCGACAACGCGATCGAGCTGCGCCCGGCGACCCGGGTGGAGTCCGTCGACACCGACCGGGCCACCGTGCGTCTGCACACCGGTGAACAGCTCGGCTACGACAGCCTGCTGCTCGCGACCGGCGCACGCGCCCGCACGATCGAGACCGGCTCGCCGCGGGTACACACCCTGCGGGGCCGCGCCGATGTCACGGCATTGCAGTCGGCGATCGACACGGGGGGTTCGCTGCTCGTGCTCGGCGGTGGACTGATCGGGTGCGAGGTCGCCGCGACCGCCCGCGGGCTCGGCGCGCGGGTAACCCTGCTCGAGGCGGGCCCGGCCCTGCTCGACCGGATCGTGCCCGCGGCAGTCTCGGAGGTGGTGCGCGCACTGCATCGCGAGCACGGCGTGATCGTCGAGAACGATGTCAGGACAGCCGAACTCACCGATGGCGGCGAGGGTGTCACGGCCACCACCGCGGACGGCCGCGTCTACGGCGCCGCCGCCGCGCTGATCGCCATCGGCTCGGTGCCCGATACGGCGCTGGCCGAGGCCGCGGGCATCGCGGTGAACGACGGCATCGTCGTCGACCAGCATTACCGCACGTCCGCACCGGGGGTGTTCGCCGCCGGTGACGTGGCCAGTACCTTCCATCCGCACCGTGGTGTCTTCGAACGCGCGCAGCACTGGAACGCCGCCATGTCCGATGGTGTCGCGGCGGCCAGGGCGATCCTCGGTCTGCCCGCCACACCGGCCGAGATCCCCTGGGGCTGGACGGATCAGTACGGGGTGTCGATGCAGTTCGCCGGGTGGATGGACCCGCACGACGAACTGGTGGTCGAGGGCGATCCGGCCGCCCGGGACTTCCTCGCGGTGGCCCTGCGCGAGGGTCGCCCGGTCGGCGCGGTCGCCATGGCCAGACCCCGCGAGCTGCGGGCCGCACGCGCGCTCATCGCGGCGGGCGAGCCGTGGGCCGCGGAGCCGGCGCACGCCCGGTGATCGTGTCGGTGCGCTGAACTATCCTCGGCTGCGCCATGATTGATCTCGCCGCCTTTCCGCTGCCCTTCCACGTCGCCCACAAATGCCCGGTCGCTCCGGTCCGCACCCTGCGGGAACAGCAGATGATGCAGCTCAGTGCTCACATCCGCGCCAAGCCGCAGTGGTTCGTCAAGCGCGACGATCCCGGGATCGTGGCCAAGTGGGCGCGGGAGGCGGCCGAGCAGGGCCTCACGGAGGCCCAGATCCGCTATGTGCTCGCCGAATTGGCGTCCTATGCCGCAAAGCGGGACGAGCGGACCGGGATCGAGGTGTCGGCCGTGGACGGCGTCTGGCATTCGGACTCGCTGATCGAGGACGAACTGCGCGACCGGCTCGCGGCGGCGGTGCGGCCCCTGGAAGAGGTCCCGGATGCCGAGCTGGACTGGCATCCGGGCTCCGACGGTCAGGTGCTGGATCTGGTTCACCCCTCGCTGTTCTGTCGCGTGCGCGGGGTGAGCCAGGAGGCGGACGCGCCGTGGCCTGCGACGGATCGTGGCATCGCTCGGTACGCGCTGTCGGAGAAGTTCCAGTGGCTGCCCACCGATGTCGAGGTAGGTGCCGACGGCGAGGTCGAGTTCGCCTCGTACGTCAACAACGTCCATCCGGAGACCCACCGCGACCTCGCGGCGGTGCTGCCGGTGCTGTTCGCGCGGATGCGGCCGCTGTTCGAGAACGTGCTCACGGACCTGCGCAACCCCCTGCCGCCGCGGATCACCGCCGATCCGTTCGGTTGGTATCCGGCGGATTGGGACGGGGAGGAGCCGGAGGAGCCCGGCGACGATGCCGACGAGGCGGCCTGGGAAGCCTACGAAGCAGCCTCGGAAGCCTACGACGAGGCCGCCGACGACCGGTGGCGAAACCGTCGCCCGATCGTGCCCGACGCTCCGGAATACGACGCACCCGCACCCGTCGACGACGCGTCCTGGGTCGACCTGCGCGGCAGGCGCCTGCAGGTGATCGTCAAGCTGGCCACCATCCACCTCACCCCGGACAAACCCGAATACCCCGGCGGCTCCTGGCATGTCGAAGGCATGATGAACGAGCGCATCGTCTCGACGGGCATCTACTACTGGGACTCGGCGAACATCACCGGCAGTGAGCTCGGCTTCCGCGCGGCCATCGACGACCCGCACTACGAGCAGAACGACGCGACGGGCATGCGCGAGGTCTACGGCCTCGACGACGAAGACCCGTTGAACCAGTTCCTCGGCTCGGTCCCGACGACAGCGGGCCGCTGCCTGGCCTTCCCGAACATCCTCCAGCATCGCGTCGCCCCCTTCCAGCTGGCCGACCCCACCCGCCCCGGCCACCGCAAGATCCTGGCCTTCTTCCTGATCGACCCCACCACCCCGATCACCTCCACCACCGATATCCCACCCCAGCAACCCTGGTCCCCGACCATCACCATGACCCGCGCCGAAGCCGAAGCCTTCCGCGAGGAACTCATGAAAGAGCGCAAGTACTTCGTCGACGAACATAACGAAGACCTCTACGAACGCGAATTCTCCCTCTGCGAGCACTGATCCGCCGTGGAAGGGCCGACGTCTGCCGGATACCGGTGTCGGCCCGCATCGGCGCGACCAGGCAATCCACCGCGTCGGAGCGCTGTGGAGCGGTCGGGCTCAGCGCAGGAGGTCGGTGAGTGTTCGGGTGGTGGGTTCGGGAAGGTAGATGGCGCACTGGCCGATGAGGGCGCGGATGGCGTGGGTGGCTTCCGGGGTGAGGGGAGCGTGGTCGAGGATATCGAGTTCGTTGGCGAGGGTGAGCAGGGCGAAGTCGGGGAGATCGACGGCCGTCAGGGGGAGGGTTTC
This sequence comes from Nocardia sp. NPDC004415, assembly GCF_053602435.1. Classification (NCBI taxonomy): domain Bacteria; kingdom Bacillati; phylum Actinomycetota; class Actinomycetes; order Mycobacteriales; family Nocardiaceae; genus Nocardia; species Nocardia sp. NPDC004415. Next base: position 84,074 of record NZ_JBSGDP010000003.1, on the reverse strand, counting down.
GCCGGTGAAGCGGTCGGTCAGGGGGAGCGGGGATTCACCGAGGTGCGGGTAGGTGGCCGCGCGGTCGCAGGCGCCGTACTGGTAGACGAGGGATTCGGCGGTGGCGCCGAGGGCGGTGCGGAGGCGGCCGCGCTGGTCGGGCGGCAGCAGCGGGTGGGGAAAGCCGTCGGTGCCGTAGGTGGCGTGGGCAAGGGCGGCCAGGCGCACGCGGGGGCCGCCGCCCAGGGTGTTGACCAGGTCGTGGACGCGCCGGAGGTGATCGAGCAGATCGCCGCCGGGGTGGTCGATCAGGGCGGCGCCGAGTTCGCGCAGCAGCGCCAGGGCGGGCCACGTCGAGGTGGTGTCCGCGAGGACTCGGGCCAGTGCCGCGGGCTGGTCGCGCGCGACGAGGTGACCGGCCCCGGGCACGTGGGCCACCGTGGCGTGGGGAGCGAGGTCGAGCAGGTCGGCGGCATCGGCGTCGGTGACCGCTGAGCCGAGATCACCGCGGACCAGCAGGATCGGCAGGTCGAGACCGGCGGTGATCTGCCGCAGCCGCGGCACCTGGGTGAGCGTGTCCTCCACGAAATCCCGGTGGCGGTCGAGTAATCCGCCCGCACCGAGGAAACCGCGGACCCGATCCGCGTCGAGGCCGGGGACGACATCCACCAGCACCAGACCCGCCACCTTCGCGCGCGTGGACGGATCGGCGAGCGCCGCCACGGCGGCGAGCCCGCCCAGTGACGCGCCGACGATCACGCAGCCGGGTTCGGCGTCCACCAGTGCGGCGACATCGGCCGCGCACGGTGCCAGGGCGTCCAGCGTGCCGTCGCTGTCGCCGTGCCCGCGCTGGTCGAACGCCACACAGCGCAGCCCGTCCGCGACGAGGCTGTCGACGACCGGTGCCCACACCCGGCGCCGCTCCCCACCCGCGTGCAACAACAGAACCGTCGGCCCGTCACCCACCTCGTCGCCGCGCAGCACGGCATCGGGACGGATCAGGTTCCTGGGTCGGAATACGTTGTGCTCGCCCATGACTCACCCCCACGTCGAGTAGCTCGACGCCGAGGCTACCCCGCCCGCACCACGTCCGGCAGGCCGAGTGACGACGCGCTCGCCCCGGACGCGAACGGCCCGGTCACGACCGTGGACAGGTCGTGACCGGGCCGCGTAACCGCGGGAACTACCAGTGCACGCCCGGCAGGATCCGGCTCATCCGGGCCGCGGAACCCGGCACCACCATGAGCGGGGTGAGCACGGGCGCCAGCGCGGTGAGCGCATTGCGGGACGGCTCGGCGGGTGCGGCGGGCTCCACCGGCTCCGCGACCACGGTCGCGACGGCCGGTTTGCCCTGGGCCGCCGTGGATTCCCCGAACAGGCGGAAGCCGGTGTGCATGATCGTGCGCTTGAGCGAGGGCAGGAACATCTCCACCGCCTGGGCGAACGTCCCGACCGGGGTGTCGATGCGGTCGGGCCGCTCGAGCAGCGCGCGCACGACGATATCGGCGGCCCGCTCGGGCTCGGGCAGCGGCAGCGCCCGGTACAGATCGGTCGGGGCGACCATGGGCGTGCGCACCAGCGGCATCCGGATCGAGGTGAAAGTCACTCCGGCACCACGGTTCTCGACAGCGGCGATATCGCTGAAGTTGTCCAGCGCCGACTTGCTGGCCGCGTAGGCGGCGAAGCGCGGGACCTTGGTCTGCACCGCGATCGAGGAGATGTTGACGATGTGACCGAAGTGCCGCTCCCGCATCGAGGGCAGCAGCGCCAGGATCAGTCGCACCGCGCCGAAGTAGTTCACCGCCATGGTGCGCTCGAAATCGTGCATGCGGTCGACCGAATTGGCGACCGAACGGCGGATCGAGCGGCCCGCGTTGTTGATCAGGTAGTCGACGTGACCGTGCTCGGCGAGCACCTCCCGCACCAGCGTGTCCACGCCCGCGGCATCGGTGATGTCGCACGGGTAGGTGAACGCGGTGCCACCCTCGGCCCGCACGGATTCCGCCGCGGCGGTGAGGTCTTCGACGCCGCGGGCCACCATGAGCACGATCGCTCCCCGGCGTGCGACGGCCTGCGCCGTGGCCAGCCCGATACCCGAGGACGCCCCGGTGATCAGCACCGTCCGGCCCGAGAGCGGATGCGCGTGCGGGGCCGGGCGGCCGCGGTTCGGGTCGAGATTGGCCCGCCAGAAATCCCACAGCTTGTCCGCGTAGGTGCCGAAGGCGGGCACCGTCAGGCCGGGCAGTTGCGCGCGGGTGGACTCGGAGACGAACTCGGCGGTGAATCCCACGTGCGGCGCCACCGCCGCCGGAATCCCGGCCTGCTCGAACAGGAAGTCACGCACCGCGTGCGCGCCGGGCAGATGCCCGATGCCGGTGAGCGCGCGGGCACTGCCGGGCACCGTGCCGATGCCCGCGGGCCCGCCCGCGGCCGTGGCCAGCGCGCGGTAGATCTCCCCGAACGGCTGCGGCTCGGGGTTGACCAGGTGGAACGTGCGCCCGTCGAGGCCCTCGCGCCGCACCAGGCGCACCATCGCCTCGGCGACGTAGTCGACCGGCACCACATTGGTGGCGCCGAGATCGGGCAGCGGCAGCGGCAATTCGGCGGGCAGCGCCGCCAGCGCGGAGATGGCGGAGAAGAAGTAGTAGGGCCCGTCGATCTTGTCCATCGCGCCGGTGCGCGAATCACCGACCACGATCGCCGGCCGGTAGACCCGCCAGCGCAGGTCCTCGGCCTCGCGGACCAGTTTCTCGGCCGCGAACTTGGTGCGGTGGTACGGCGAGGTGAGGTTCTGTCCGAGGTCGAAGTCCTCCTCGAAGAACTTGCCGCGGTGGTCACCCGCGACCGCCACCGAGGACACGTGGTGCAGCACGGCGCCGAGCTTGCGCGCCAGCGCGATCACCGACCGGGTGCCCGCCACATTGGCCGCGTGCGCGGTCTCCTCGTCGGCGGTCATGTCGTAGACCGCGCCCAGGTGCAGCACGTGGTCGGCGCGCGGGGCACCGTCACCCAGGCCCAGATCGGGGGCCGTGAGGTCGCCGACCAGGGCGAACACGCGGTCGCTGTCGGGGTGCTTCGCGGTCAGTTCGGTGAACTTGGCCAGCGATTCGGCACGCACCAGCACGTGCACGATCGCGGTGGGATCGGCCGCGAGCAGCCCCTGCACCACTCGCCGACCCAGAAAACCGGTACCGCCTGTCACGATGTAGGAAACCATCGCCCCTCCTGAAAATCTTGGAAAACGCCTGTCGCGCAACAGTGATCCGGCATGCGGCGGTGGATGCGGAGACCGACGGACGAAGTCCGGCTGCACGGTGGCGGGAATGAGAGAACCGGGCACATCGTCGTCCCGGGTACGTTTACCGTACTCGTCAGTAACCTAGCCCGGCAAGCGCGTGGCGGCCGATACCCGTGTGGGGTTTGTCACCCGTTGTCGCAGGTCAAAGGGTGTGTGTGACAGACAATTTCAGTAACTCGCGGTTTCGGACAACACGCCGCTACCGGGCCGCGGTGGCCCGGTAGCGGTCGGCGTCAGCGCAGATCGCGGCGCCGGAAGGCGAGGACTCCCACCGCGAGACCGGCCGCCGCGACGGCGAGCAACCAGGCGAGTGGTGCCGGTGCGAAGGCGGCGCCGGGCAGCTTCGGCGGATGGATGAACGGCACCAGATCCAGCATCCACTGCGGCAGCCCGCCGAGCGAGCCGAGCAGGAAGACCACGATCATCGCGCTGAGCACGGCCCAGGCGAGCGCGGCGTACTTCGGCACCACACCGAACAGCAGCATCGCCACGGCGGTCAGCACCCACACCGCGGGCAGTTGCACCGCGACCGCGCCGAGCGACTGGCCGACCTTGTCGGCCGTCCCGCCCTCGGTCGCACCCCACACCACGCCGATGCCCAGTCCGCAGACCAGCAGTGCCACCGCGGGCCCGGCCACCGCGAACAGCAGGTGACTGCTCGCGTACCGCACCCGTCCGACCGCCGCCGCCAGCACCGTCTCGGCCCGCCCGGAGTTCTCCTCCTCGTGCAGCCGCAACACCGACGACACCGAATAGGCGGCCGCCGCGGCGGCGAGCATGGTGATCGCGTAGGCGATGAACGACTTCTCCAGATCGGCCGAACCGCCGAGGGAGGTGACCACGTCCTTCAGCGTGCCCGAATCGTCGAGCATGCCGCCGATGCTCTGCACCGCGCCGCCGATGAGCAGACCGTAGAGCCCGAAGCCGATCGTCCAGGCCAGCAGAGAGCCGCGCTGCAACCGCCACGCGAGACCCACCGGGCCGGCCAGCGCCGCACCCGCGGCGGCCGGACCGGCGCGATCGGCGAGCATCCCGGCACCCAGATCGCGCGTGCGCAGCAGCTGGTAGGCGAGAGCGGTGGCCAGCGCGCCGAGCGCGGCCAGCAGGATCAGTACCCACCAGCGCTCCTGCGCGAACGGCCGGATCTGCAGACACCAGCCCAGCGGCGAGAACCACGACAGCACGCCGTTGCCCGCGTCCCCGACCGCGCGCACCGCGAACGCCGCCCCCAGCGCCGCGAACGCGACACCCCGGGCGATGCGCGCCCCGCTGCTCACCTGCGCGGCGACGGCGGCGATCGCACCCCAGACGAATCCCGACCCGGCCAGTGCCGCCCCGAAGGCGACCGAGCCCGCGATCGGCAGATCGGTGGCCATCAGCGAAGCGGCACAGACGATTCCGGCCACCGCGGCGGCGCCGTAGGTCAGCAGCAACGCGCCCGTGAGCCCGGCGAAACGGCCGATGCTGGTGGCGCCGACCAGTTCCGCGCGACCGGTCTCCTCCTCGACCCGGGTGTGCCGGACGACGGTGAGCACCGCGGCGATGGCGATCAGCGCGTACATCGCCCCGGCCTTCCAGGTGCCGATCGAGCCCAGCGCGGAACTGAAGACGGGCCCGTACATGGCGATCAGCGCGGGACTGGCCGCGGTGGTCGCGGCGAACTGGTCCAGTTGCTGCTGGGTGCTGTAGAGGTCCTTGATCGAGACGATCTGCAACGCGGGCATCAGCCCGATCAGCAGCGCCCACAGCGGGGCGATCACCCGGTCGCGGCGCAGCGACAGGCGCAGCATCTGCCCGGTCCCCGCGAATTCGCCTGCGCCGAAGGGTGTTCCGGTGAACGGCGGCCGGGCCGCGACGGTGGTCATGCCCGCACCGCCGCCGCGCTCGGGTCCTGGTCGACGTGGTAGTGCCGCAGGAACAGGTCTTCCAGGGTGGGTGGCGCGGAGGTCAGGCTGCGCACCCCGGCGTCGCCGAGCACCCGGATGAGCGCGCCCAGGTGTTCGGCGTCGACCTGGCATCGCAGGGTGGAGCCGTCGCGTTCGACATCGTCGACGCCGGGCAGGGCGGCCACGTCGCCGGGATCGCCGGTGAGCTCGGCGGTGATGGCGATGCGGCTCAGGTGCCGCAGCTGATCCAGCGAACCGGATTCGACCGTGCGGCCCGCCCGGATGATGGTGACCCGGTCACAGAGGTGCTCGACCTCCGACAGGATGTGGCTCGACAGCAGGACCGTCGCTCCGCGGCCCGCCGCCTCGCGCACACAGTCCTGGAAGACCTGTTCCATCAGCGGGTCGAGTCCGGAGGTCGGCTCGTCGAGGATGAGCAGATCGGCGTTCGCCGAGAACGCCGAGACCAGGGCGACCTTCTGCCGGTTGCCCTTGGAATAGGCGCGCGACTTCTTGGTGGGATCCAGTTCGAACCGGTCGATCAGGGCGTCCCGGCGCTGCTGGTCGATCCCGCCGCGCATGCGGGCCAGCAGGTCGATCGTCTCACCACCCGACAGCGACGGCCAGAGCGTGACATCGCCGGGGACATAGGCGATCCGGTGATGCAGGGCGACGGCATCTGTCCACGGATCGCGCCCGAACAGGCTCGCTTCGCCACCGCTCGCGCGCAGGACGCCGAGCAGCACACGGATCGTGGTGGACTTGCCCGCGCCGTTGGGGCCGAGGAACCCGTGGATCTCACCGGGCCGGACCGTGAGGTCCAGGCCATCCAGGGCGGTGAAACGGCCGAACGTCTTACGCAGGCCCCGGATCTCGACGACCGGGTCGGAGGTGGCAGTGGGCATCTTCTACTCCTCGGTGAGGGTGTCGAACAGGGTCGAATCGGTGAGCATGCCGTGGGTGTAGAGCTCGAGCGCGGGCATCGTCAGCTCGTCGGAGAGATCGCGGATCGCGGCGCGGTAGTCGAGCTTTCCTTCGCGCTGGATGCGCATCTGCATGGCCAGGTTCATCGCCCCGACGTGGCAGAGCACGATGTAGCGGGCGCGCGCGGCCGGATCGCGGCTGGGCTTGATCATGCCCTCGGCCACCGCGGTCTGCAGGTACTGCTCGGCGTCGCCGATCATGTGCTCGAGCAGCGATTCGGCGAGCGTGCCGCCGGCCTGGAAACTGCGCAGCATGTACGCGACCAGGGGCGCGTAGACCTCGACCTCGGCCATGGCGTTCAGCATGGCGGTCGGGCCGCTGGTGCGGATGACGCGCAACTTCTCGTCCCGGATGATCTCGAGCACCCGCTCGTCGCAGGTCGCGCGCAGGCCGTCCTTGGACCCGAAATGGTGATTCACCAGGCCGGGAGACACGCCCGCCGCCGCGGCGATGGCCCGGACCCCGACCCCGAATCCCTGTTCGCCGAACAGGTCGATCGCGGTGTCGCGGATGCGGGCCGCCGTACTCAGATCGAGGGTTGAACGCATGTTCAATATGTTAAACACGCGTTCAATCCGTTGGCAACCCCTTCCGTCCCGCTAGTGTCGAAGGCATGGCTACCGGCACATCGACGACGGCAGGACATCTCCGCGCGGCACTGGACGGACCGTGGCGCGACATCAGGGAACAGGCGCGCGTACAGCTCGCCGACGACAGCTTCACCGACGATCCGGAACTCGACATCCACGCGGCCAGGGCCCGGGTGCTCGGGCAGATGAAGGCCATCGCCACGATGGGCTATCCCGAGCGCGGCTTCCGGCCCGAGAACGGCGGCACCGGCGATCCGGGCGGCGCGGTCACCGGGCTGGAGATGCTGGCCTACACCGACCTGTCGCTGTGGGTGAAATCCGGTGTGCAGTGGGGTCTGTTCGGCGGCGCGGTGGAGAACCTGGGCACCGAACGCCACCGCGACTACATCAAACGGCTGATCTCGCTGGACCTGCTCGGCTGCTTCGCGATGACCGAATCCGGTCACGGCAGCGACGTGGCAGACCTGGAGACCACCGCCACCTACGACCCGGCGACCCAGGAATTCGTCATCCACACCCCCACCCCGTCGGCGCGCAAGGACTACATCGGCGGCGCCGCCGTCCACGCGCGGATGGCCGCGGTGTTCGCGCAGCTCATCACCAATGGCGAGAAGCAGGGCGTGCACTGTCTGCTGGTGCCGATCCGCGACGAGCTCGGCGCCGACCTGCCCGGCGTGACCACCTACGACGACGGCCTCAAGGGCGGCCTGCCCGGTGTCGACAACGGCCGCATCGTCTTCGACCACGTCCGTGTCCCGCGGGAGAACCTGCTCAACCGCTACGCCGACGTCGCCCCGGACGGCACCTACAGCTCCGAGATCGAGAACCCGAGCCGCCGCTTCTTCACCACTTTGGGCACGCTGGTGCGCGGCCGGGTGAGCGTCGGCGGCGCCGCGGCCGCGGGGGCACGGGTGGGGTTGAGCATCGCCGTGCGCTACGCGCTGGCGCGCCGCCAGTTCTTCGACCCGGACAGCGGTGAGGAGACCCTGCTGCTGGACTACCGCAGCCATCAGCGCAGGCTGCTGCCGCTGGTCGCGAAGTCCTTCGCGCTGGCCTTCGCGCAGAACGACCTGGTGCGCCGGATGGACGTGATCCAGCGCGGTGACGAGACCGAGCCGGCCGCCCAGCGCGCGCTGGAGAAGCGCGCCGCCGGGTTCAAGGTCGCGCAGACCCGGCACGCGACCAGGGCCATCCAGGAGTGCCGCGAAGCCTGCGGCGGCGCGGGCTATCTCACCGAGAACCGCCTGGTGACCCTCAAGGCCGACACCGATGTGTTCACCACCTTCGAGGGCGACAATGTGGTACTCACCCAGCTCGTCGCCAAGGAACTGCTCACCGCCTACTCCGACGAGGTCCGCGATCTCGACGCCATGGGCTGGGTGAAGTTCGCCGCCACCATGGCCGGTGACGTGGTGCGCAAGCGCTCCGGTGTGCGCCAGCTCATCCAGACCCTGCGCGACCGCAGCGACGAGACCGTCGACGAAGGCGACCTGTCCAAGCGCTCGGTGCAGCTGCAGCTGTTCGCCGACCGCGAGGACTACCTGCTGCGCACCGCCGCGCACCGGCTGCGGGCCAGGGCCGCCGACACCGGCCCGTTCGAGGCGTTCAACAACGCCCAGGACCACATCCTGGCCGCGGGTTCGGCGCACATCGATCGCCTGGTGCTCGAGGAGTTCGTCGACGGCATCGCCACCATCGAGGACGAGGAGGCCAGGGCACTGGCCGAGACCGTGTGCGATCTCTACGTGTACGCCACCCTCGAGGAGAATCTGGCCTGGTACATCATGCACCGGTTCATGTCGGTGGAGCGGGCCAAGTCGGTGCGCCGCGGCGTGAACGAGCTCGTCGACCGGCTGCGGCCCGACGCGCTCACCCTGGTCGAGGCGATGGGTGTGCCGGAGACGATGCTGCGCGCCGAAATGCTGCACGACGCCAGCGTTTTCGACCGCCGATAGCGGATCAGCGGCGGCCCGGCCACCTGGGTGGGGCCGCCGCGAGCCCGCATCCGGCGATCGCCATCGCCGCCGCGGCCGCCGCACCACCGAGCACATCGGTGAGGTGGTGATAGCCCAGCTCGAGCATTCCCGCCGCGCTGGATACCAGCGCGAGCAGCGTCAGTGCCGCGACCGCGATCCGCGCCCGCGCGCCGCTCACCAGGCAGGCGAAAGTCGTCGCGAGGGCGACCAAGTGGACGGTGTGCCCGCTGGGATAGGCGAGATAGTCGTGTAACTGCCTGTCCCACAGCGGTTTCAGCAACCAGGCGTTGACGGCGACGGCGAGCGCGGGCACCACGAGCATCGTCGCCGCCTCGCGTGGGCGCCCGCGCAGCGCGAACCAGGCGAACGCGGCCAGCCACAGCCCCAGCACGACCGGGGTGTTGCTGGGCGCGACGAGCCAGTGCGCCGCGCCGGGGGCCAGGGCGTCGGTGACCGGGACCGCGACGGCGGTGTCGAGCGCGGTGGGCCCGTCGTCGGCGGGGAAGGTCAGCGGGAGGGCGACGGTCAGCGCGGCGCCCGCGCCGACCGCGGTCACCCGGGCGGCGCTCGCGCGGTCGATCACCGCCGTGACGATAGCGGGTGGGTCAGGCCGGGCCGTAGGTGAGCACCGCGGTCACCACGAACCACAGCACCCACACGATCGCGATGACCATGCCGACGGCCAGGGTGATCCGCAGGAACGCCCGGCCGAAATCGAGGTCGCCGGTCACCCGCGGGTAGAGCTTCCACGGGCTGTACCAGGGCGCGACCAGGCCGCCGGTCTGCGCCTCGCTCTCGAGCCGGGCCTGCTCCTCGGCATAGGCCTCGGCCTGGGCCTGGGTGGGCCCGCCGTGCCACAGCGTCACGTCCACCGGACCCAGGAATCCCTCGTTGAGCAGGTCCTGCGGCGCGGGCAGGTAGGGCAGGATGCCCAGGCCGCGGAAGGCGACGGCGATGTCGTTGGCCGTCCAGAGGTTGTGTTCCTTGGCGGCCAGCACCTCGAAGTACTCCTCGAGCCGGTGCGGGTCGTCGGTGACGATCACATCGAAACTCGGATCGTTCCAGCCCTGGTGCACATCGATCTGCGCGCCCCGCATGGGCACGATCACCCCGAGCCCGTGCACCGCGCGCTGACCGAGCCCCCGCGCGGCCAGGTAGTCCTGCAGCGCGAAGGTGTGCTCGCGCGAGCGCTCCAGCGGGGTCGACTTCTCCGCGCCGGCGAACCGCGCGATCTCGCCGGAGACCATCCAGGGGCCGTTGAGCGGGATCTCCAGCACACCGTCCTGCGGCGTGGTGAAGGTCTCGGCCTCGATCACCACACAGCTCGTCGGCGTCCAGACCACGGCGTCGAAGTGGTGCAGCCGGTCGTTGTGGAACAGGCCGCAGTTGATCGTGGCCACCCCGTGCGGGCTGGCCGGGTCCTTCCAGGTGCGCAGCCAGTCGATCAGTGCCAGCTCGGCATCGGTGCCTGCCGCATTCTGCACGCGCACGAGCATGGAGTCCGCCCTTCTGGGTCGTTGGCGCCGCGGGCCGAGAACCGTTGGCGTACATCGTAGCTCGATTACCGGCCGTTGCCCGGCAGGATGCGGGGGCGGGTGTCAGCTCGGCTCGGCGTCGAGCTCGCCCGCCTCGACCGCGGCGACCAGCTCCGCGTGATCGGCCTCGGTGCGGTCGGCGTAGCGCACCGCGAAGCGGGTGATCGCCGTCTCGAAGCGGTCGTCTTCCTCGCCGTCACCGGCCAGATAGCCCGCCAGCGTGCGCGGATCGAGCGAGCGCGCGTGCGCCCGGGCCAGTAGCGCGCCCGCGAGCCGACCGTAGTCGTCGAGGTCGTCGGCCGAGAGCCCGGCCGGGTCGATGCTGCCCTTGAGATTGCGGAACTGGCGGACGATGAAGGGCAGCGGCTCGTCCAGCGCGACGGTGGTCCAGCCGAGCAGGATGTCGGTCTCGGACTGCACGGTCCGCGCGCCCACCACGATCCGCTCGCCCTCGTGCCGGTCCGCGCCCGCGGGTAGGAACGGCGCCAGCGCCGACGGCCGCGCCTGCTTGACCTGCAGCACCAGCGACTCGCCGTCGTTGCCGTGCAGCAGGGCCACATAGCTGTGCAGGCCGACACTGCCCGTGCCGACGATCCGGAAGGCCACATCCGAGACGGCGAACCGGGCCAGCAGATTGCGCCGCGACTCACGGATGGTGCCCGCGTACTGCTCGAGCCCGTCGATCACGGCCTCGCGCACCGCGTCGTCGACGGGAGTGAGAATCGGCGGATCGCTGACGAAGCGGTGCTTGCGGATGCCGGTCTCGTGGTCGTCGAGATGCTCGGTCCACTTCGCCACCACCTTGGCGCTGGTGTTCTTGCGCGCCTTCTTGGCGGCCTTCTTGAAGTCGTCGAGCAGATCCTCGGCCTTGGCCGAGGCCAGGATCGACTCGTCGGGCAGCGCGCTCCAGGACTGCATGAACGGCATCTCGGCCAGCTCGGCGACGGTGCCGCGGTAGGAACGGGCCGCATCGCGGGCGGCCCGGGCGCAGTCGTCCTCGTCGGCGCCGCTCTCGCGCCCGGCCAGCACCAGGCTGGCCGCGAGCCGTTCCAGATCCCACTCCCACGGGCCCAGGATCGTCTCGTCGAAATCGTTGATGTCCATCACGATCTCGCCGCGCTGGGTGCCGTAGAGCCCGAAGTTGGCCGCGTGCGCGTCGCCGCAGATCTGGGCGGGCAGCCCGCTGTCGGGCCCGGCCGCCAGATCGGCGGCCATCAGCCCGGCGGCGCCACGGAAGAAGGTGAACGGCGAGGCGGTCATCCGGCCGATCCGCAGCGGGATCAGCTCCGCGATGCGGCCCTCGTTGCTCGCCGCGACGAACTCGCGCACCGTCGGCCGGTCCGGGGCCGCGGCGTCGCGGTCGCGCCCGGTCACGGGGGCCCGCTCGGCGGCGGCCCGGCCACGCGCGAAGGCGTCCTCGGCGGAGAGATAGGAGCGCAGATCAATACCACTGTCGGACACGACGGTCCACGGTAGCGGTTCCGGCGACGCTCGGCACCGGGACGGCGGCGCCCGGATGGTCCGTCGCGGTGTGTCGGCGTGGCCGGATGGCGCGATCACGGGTTCGTGCGGTATGCAGGGGCGTGGCAACCGAATCGGGAACGCCGGGCACGCACGACACCGAAACCGGTGGCGTGTTCAGCGACCGCATCCTGACCGTGCCCAATGTACTGAGCCTGGTGCGGCTGATCGGCATCCCCGTCTTCCTGTGGTTGATGCTGGTCCGCCACGCCGACGGGTGGGCGTTCACGCTGCTGATCGCCAGCGGGGTGACCGACTTCCTCGACGGCAAACTGGCCCGCCTGCTCGATCAGTCCTCGCGGCTGGGCGCGCTGCTCGATCCGCTCGTGGACCGGCTATACCTGGTCACGACTTTGGTGGCGTTCGTCGCACGCGGGCTGATCCCGTGGTGGATCGCGGTGATCCTGGTCGGCCGTGACCTGGTACTGACCGCGACACTGTCGGTGTACCGGCGCCGTGACCTGCCCGCGCCCGAGGTGATCTACCTGGGCAAGGCGGCCACGTTCGCGCTGATGTCGGCGCTGCCGTGGATCCTCACCGGGGAGATGGACTGGGCGGGCGCCGCTTTCGGCTGGGCCTTCGGCTGGGCCCTGCTCATCTGGGGTACCGCCCTGTATGTCTGGACCGGCGCGCTCTACGCCGGACTGGCCGTCGCCGTGGCGCGATCGATACCGCCTGTGCCGCACCGCGGCAGCTAGTCGATACTGTTACGCGCAACGTCGACGACGAAAGGACGTCCTGTGACCCGGACCCCTGAGGATCTGCGCTACACCGAAGAGCACGAATGGGTGCGGCGGACCGGCCCCACGGCGGTCCGTGTCGGCATCACCGACTACGCCCAGTCACAGCTCGGTGACGTGGTGTTCGTCCAGCTGCCCGACGTCGACAAGGACGTGACCGCGGGCGAGAGCATCGCCGAGGTCGAGTCGACCAAGAGCGTGTCCGACATCTACGCCCCGCTCACCGGCAAAGTCGTTGCGGTGAACGAGGATCTGGTGCAGTCGCCGGAGACGCTCAACACCGATCCGTACGACGAGGGCTGGCTGTTCGACCTCGCCTTCGATGACGAGTCGGCACTCGATTCCGTCCTCGGTGAACTGCTGGATGCGGCGGGTTACCAAGGAGTTATCGGGGGCTGAGCAAGCCTTCACAGTTCTCCCTGCACGGGTGCGCCCCGGCAGGGTACGGTCAAAGCCAAGCGGATACGTCGGGGAATCGACGCCGGGATCTTTCCTGGCGATGTGATCGCGCCGGTCGTGTCGCCGAATGAAGCACCTGCTTGCATGGATAATCAGGTTCGAGGAGGAGAGAAACGGTGAGCGAGAACAGGGACCCGGGTTACGGGGAGACCGCGGCCGAGACGACATCGGTCTTCCGCGCGGACTTCCTCAACGAGGTCGACGCGTCGCGCTCCGGAGAGCCGACCGGCGAACAGCCGGTACAGGGCGTCGAGGGCCTGCCGGTCGGCGCGGCCCTCCTGGTGGTCAAGCGCGGCCCGAATGCGGGTTCGCGTTTTCTGCTGGATCAGCCGACCACCTCGGCCGGTCGCCATCCCGACAGTGACATCTTCCTCGATGACGTCACCGTCAGCCGTCGGCACGCGGAGTTCCGTCAGGACGACGATTCCTTCCAGGTCGTCGATGTGGGCAGCCTCAACGGCACCTACGTCAACCGGGAGCCGGTGGACTCCTCGGAGCTGCAGAACGGCGACGAGGTCCAGATCGGCAAGTTCCGGCTGGTCTTCCTGACCGGTCCGCGCGCGCAGGCGAACGAGTCGGCGTCGGGCGCGGGGTCGCGATGACCCCTACGGTGCTGGTGCCCTCGATGGGCACAGTGCTGTGACAGGGGCGGCGCAGTGGGCACGCGGAGGGATGTCGATCGGCTCCGTGCTCGACCTGCTGCGACCAGATTTTCCCGACATCACCATCTCCAAGATCCGGTTCCTCGAGTCCGAGGGCCTGATCCGGCCGGAACGAACGCCGTCGGGATACCGGCGGTTTTCTGTCGCCGACTACGAACGGCTGCGTTTCGTGCTGACCGCGCAACGCGATCAGTACCTGCCGTTGAAGGTGATCAAGGAGCAGTTGGAAGCGATCGACAGCGGTGCGGCGACGCTGGGGGTGCGCGAAGCGCGCGCCCGCGCGCATCACCACAGCGCCGCGGAGGCCGGACAGTCGCTGTCCGGCCCCGCGCGCGCCGGTGACGAGGCCCCGCCGCCACCGCGGCGCCTGGGTGTCGTGCCGGGCGAGATCACCCCGGACGAGTTACGCGTCGAGGTCGGGGTGCGGCTCACCCGGGCCGATCTGCTGGCCAAGGCCGGTATCGACGACCGATTCCTCGACGATCTGCTGCGCGCGGGCCTCATCGTGGCGGGTGCGGGCGGATTCTTCGAGTCCGACGCCGTCACGCTGGCGCTGGCCGCCAAATCGATGGCCGAGTTCGGGCTCGAGGCCCGGCACCTGCGGGCGTTCAAGCTCGCCGCCGACCGCGAGGCCGCGCTGGTGGCCCAGATCGCCGCGCCGATCGCCAAGAGCCGTGATGCCGACGCGCGCGCCCGTGCCGAGGAGACGGTCCGCGAACTGGCGGCGTTGTCGCTGAACCTGCACGCCGCACTGGTCAAGGCCGCCGTGCGCACCGCGCTGGGCAACTGATTGCGCCGTCGCGGTGCACCGGTATCACCCCGGCAACACGCCGATTTCGGCCCGGACGTCGCCGTTGCGCGCCCGGGAATTCGCCTAGACTCGTGGTACGGCGAGCTGTGCAGCGGTCGTGCCGGCCGGCGGCGAGTATGGGAGGCAGGACAACTCATGAGCGAGATGCGCGTCATCGGCATCCGTGTCGAGCAGCCACAGAACCAGCCCGTGCTGCTGCTGCGGGAAGCATCGGGGGAGCGGTACCTGCCGATCTGGATCGGGCAGGCCGAGGCCACCGCGATCGTGCTTGAGCAGGAGGGGGTCACCCCGATCCGCCCGCTCACCCACGATCTGATCAAGATCCTGATCACCGAGCTCGGGCGCACCCTCAAGGAAGTGCGGATCGTGGATCTGCAGGAGGGCACCTTCTACGCCGATCTCGTCTTCGACGGGGATCTGCGGGTCTCCGCGCGGCCCTCGGACTCGGTGGCCATCGCCCTGCGGGTCGGCTGCCCGATCTTCGCCGAGGAGCCCGTGCTGGCCGAGGCCGGACTGGTCATGCCCGACGAGCGCGAGGACGAGGTGGAGAAGTTCAAGGAGTTCCTCGAATCGGTGTCCCCGGACGATTTCAAGGCCACCGACAGCTGAGCTGACCGGGCGATCTTCTACACCTGAAGTAGAGGTCGAGGGAATCGCCGCACGCGGTGCTTGGTGCGACGACTGTGCAGGTCCGACAATGGCAGGAGTAATCTCGAAAGTCGGGCAACATCGGTCGTGTCTGTCGAGACTTCGGATCGTCGGCAAAGGCAAGGAGCGGTCAGTGGAAGAGCAAACGCAGGATGTCGTGCAGCCTGGCTTGTTCCCGGACGACTCGGTGCCGGATGATCTGGTCGGCTACCGGGTGCCGAGCGCGTGTCAGGTCGCGGGGATCACTTATCGCCAGCTCGACTACTGGGCCAGGACCGGCCTGGTGGTCCCGTCCATCCGCGGTGCGGCGGGCTCGGGGAGCCAGCGGCTGTACTCGTTCAAGGACATCCTGGTCCTCAAGATCGTGAAGCGGCTGCTGGACGCGGGCATCTCTTTACAGAACATCCGCATCGCAGTCGACCACCTGCGCAGCCGCGGGGTGGGCGATCTGGCCGGGATCACCCTGTTCTCCGACGGCACCTCGGTCTACGAGTGCACCTCGCCCGAGGAGGTCGTCGATTTACTGCAGGGCGGGCAGGGTGTCTTCGGGATCGCGGTCAGCGGCGCCATGCGGGAACTGACCGGGGCGATCGCGGACTTCCCCGCCGAGCGGGCCACCGCCATCACCGACCGGCCCGAGGACGAACTGTCGTTCCGTCGCAAGGCGCGCGAGGACCGCAAAACCGGATAAGTGATCAGCACTACACCCCCGGCAGCCCCCAGGTGGCGCGGCCGGGGGTTCGCTGCCTCTAGACTCGGAGGTGCGTCGCCGCCGTGCGGGAGAGTCCCGGGTTCTTCGGAAGCCGGGCGCCGAAGGAGCAGCACCTCCCCGTCAATCTCTCAGGCAACAGGGACCGCCCGGTGATTCGACGCCTCTGGAAAGCGGTGGCATCCGGCTGCCCGCCCACGGGGAAAGGGACACGGCCGCCCGGTCGCGTCACCGAATCTCTCAGGCGCACAGACAGAGGGGGAGGGCTGGTACCCGTCGACCGCGTGGTCGACCCGCCCGACCTGGAGCTGCCGTGACCCGTTCGTTCGCCGACCGCCACATCGGACCCGATTCCGGCGAGCTCGCCCGGATCCTCGAGACCGTGGGCGTCGAATCCGTCGACGCGCTGGCCACCGCCGCGCTGCCCGCGACGATCCTGGACGAATCCGGCCTGGCCGCCCTGCCCGCACCGGCCTCCGAGCACGAGGTGCTCGCCGAACTGGCCGCCCTGGCGCAGGCCAACACCGTGGCCACCTCGATGATCGGGCTGGGCTACTACGACACCCTCACCCCGCCGGTGCTGGTGCGCAATCTGCTCGAGAACCCGGCCTGGTACACCGCCTACACGCCCTACCAGCCCGAGATCAGCCAGGGCAGGCTCGAGGCGCTGCTCAACTTCCAGACCATGGTCTCGGATCTGACCGGCATGGACGTGGCCAACGCCTCGATGCTCGACGAGGCCACCGCCGCGGCCGAGGCGATGACGCTGCTGCGCCGCGCGGGCAAGTCGAAGTCGCCGCGCCTGCTGATCGACACCGATCTGTTCCCGCAGACCAAGACCGTCCTGGCCACCAGGGCCGAGCCGCTGGGCATCGAGATCGTCGAGGCCGACCTCGCCGGCGGGGTGCTGCCCGAGGGCGAGTTCTTCGGCGTGCTGGTGCAAAGCCCCGGCGCGTCGGGTCGCGTCGTCGACTGGACGCCGGTCTTCACCGCCGCCCACGAGCGCGGCGCGCTGGTCGCCGCGGGCGCCGACCTGCTGGCCATGACGCTGATCACCCCGCCCGGGGAGCAGGGCGCCGACGTCTGTTTCGGCACCACCCAGCGCTTCGGTGTGCCGATGGGCTTCGGCGGTCCGCACGCGGGCTACCTGGCCGTGCGTACCGCCTTCGCGCGGCAGCTGCCGGGCCGTCTGGTCGGCGTGTCGGTCGACGCGGACGGCGCGCGCGCCTACCGCCTCGCGCTGCAGACCCGCGAACAGCACATCCGCCGGGAGAAGGCCACCTCCAACATCTGCACCGCCCAGGTGCTGCTGGCCATCGTGGCCGCCATGTACGCGAGCTACCACGGTGCCGACGGGCTGCGCGCCATCGCGCGCCGGGTGCACGAGCACGCGGCCGCGGTGGCGACCGGTCTCGGCGGCGCGGTGGTGCACGGTGCCTTCTTCGACACCGTGCTCGCGCACGTGCCCGGCGGCGCGGAAGCCGTTGTCGCCAAGGCGAAGTCGAAGGGCATCAACCTGCGCCTGGTCGACGTCGACCACGTCGCGATCGCCTGTGACGAGGCGACCACCGACGCGCACGTCGCCGCGGTGATCGAATCCTTCGGTACCGCACTGACTCCCGAGGCGGGCGCCGGTGCCGAACCGGTCGCGGTCGAGACCCGCACCTCGGACTACCTGACCCACCCGGCGTTCACCCGCTACCACACCGAGACCGCCATGCTGCGCTACCTGCGTTCGCTCTCGGACAAGGACATCGCCCTGGATCGCAGCATGATCCCGCTGGGTTCGTGCACCATGAAGCTCAACGCCACCGCCGAGATGGAGGCCATCACCTGGCCCGGCTTCGCGCGGCTGCATCCCTTCGCGCCCACCGAGGACGTGCCGGGCATCCTGGGGCTGATCGGCGACCTGGAGCGGTGGCTGGCCGAGATCACCGGCTACGACGCGGTGAGCCTGCAGCCCAACGCGGGCAGCCAGGGCGAGTACGCCGGTCTGCTGGCCATCCGCCGCTACCACCTCGACCGCGGTGACGACCACCGCGACACCTGCCTGATCCCCTCCAGCGCGCACGGCACCAACGCGGCCTCGGCGGCGATGGTCGGCATGCGCGTGGAGGTGGTGAAGTGCCGCGCGAACGGGGACGTCGACCTCGACGACCTGCGCGCCAAGATCGCCGACCACGCCGACCGGCTGGCCTGCATCATGATCACCTACCCGTCCACCCACGGCGTCTACGAGCACGAGGTCGCCGAGCTGTGCGCCCTGGTGCACGACGCGGGTGGTCAGGTCTACGTCGATGGCGCGAACCTCAATGCCCTTGTCGGCCTTGCCCGTCCGGGCCGCTTCGGCGGCGACGTCAGCCATCTGAACCTGCACAAGACCTTCTGTATCCCGCACGGTGGCGGTGGTCCCGGCGTCGGTCCGGTGGCGGTGCGCTCGCATCTCGCGCAGTACCTGCCGGGCGATCCGCTCGAGGCGGGCTCGCACGCGGTGTCGGCCGCGAACTACGGATCGGCCTCGATCCTGCCGATCACCTGGGCCTACATCCGGCTGATGGGCGCCGAGGGGCTGCGCGCGGCCACGCTGACCGCGATCGCCTCGGCCAACTACATCGCCCGCCGTCTCGACGCCTACTTCCCGGTGCTCTACACCGGCGAGAACGGCATGGTCGCGCACGAGTGCATCCTGGACCTGCGCGAGATCACCAAGCAGACCGGCGTCACCGTCGACGATGTGGCCAAGCGCCTGGCCGACTACGGCTTCCACGCACCCACCATGAGCTTCCCGGTCGCGGGCACGCTGATGGTCGAGCCGACCGAGAGCGAGAACCTCGAGGAGCTCGACGAGTTCATCGACGCCATGATCGCCATCCGCGCCGAGATCGACCAGGTCGGCGCCGGGGTCTGGCCGGTCACCGACAACCCGCTGCGCGGCGCGCCGCACACCGCGGCCAGCCTGGTCGGCGAGTGGGATCACCCCTACAGCCGTGAGGTCGCCGTCTACCCGCGCGGCCTCGGGCATACCCGCCCGAAGGTGTGGCCGCCGGTGCGCCGCATCGACGGCGCGTTCGGCGACCGCAACCTGGTGTGCTCCTGCCCGCCGCTGGACGCCTACCAGGACTGACCGCGACGCCGATTCGCTCTCGATGTACGGGCCCCGCCGATGCCTTCGGCGGGGCCCGCTGTCGTCCGGTTCGACTCCCCGCCATCTGAAACCCTCGATACCCGAATAAGTCGCCATTAACAAACTCGTCGCCTTTTTGTACGGCAATGAGTGAATGTCCAGTACGTGCGTCGCGGAAAACAATTCTCAGATATTTACGGCGAGGTGAATTGACGAGTGGCGATCCGGTATCAGGCGAAATGTCTATTTCGGTGACCCCCTCGCACGTAATTGTTACTAGCGTGTTCCCATGTATTCGTATGCCCGATGTTTGCTGGCAGGCTAGTGTCGGGGGGAAGGTTTCGGCAGAGAACCTGCTGGGTACAGCCCCGCGGGCTCGGAAATACGGCAAGGGGAACAGAATGGCCTATCGGCTGTAGCTAATCCGCGTCCACCGACGGTGTGATACAGGTGGATATGCGGCAACGAGGTCGAATAATAAGTCGGTAGCCATGCGAGGGGTCGGGTAATCATGGAGTCTGTCGATAGTCGCGCCGGAAATCAGGATCTGATTCCGCTTTCGTCCGCTCAGTACGGCATGTGGTTCGCTGACAGCGCGTACAGTGGGCCGGCCACGAATATCGCGCAGTATGTCGAGATCGTGGGACCGATCGACATCGCCCTGTTCAACCGCGCGGTGCACCTGGCGGCCGAGGAGACCGAGTCGCTCATGGTGCGGCTGGTGGAAGTGGACGGCGTCCCCTATCAGCTGGTCGACCGCGACATCACCTTCAACGAGCTGGTGCTCGATGTCGGCGCTCACCCCGATCCGATGGCCGCCGCGCTGGACTGGATGCGCCGCGACTACACCCGCCGCGTCGACGTCACCCAGCACCAGCTGGCCGTCACCCGGCTGATCCGCCTCGCCGAGGGCCGGCACCTCTGGTACGCGCGCGCCCACCACCTGGTGATCGACGGCTACGGCGCCTTCAATGTGCTCAGCCGGGTCGCCGAGCACTACAACGCGCTGCGGGAGGGCCGGGCCGCCACCCGGCTCGTCGCGGCCGCGCTGCGCGACATCGCGGAGGAGGAACAGACCTACCGGGCGGGATCGCGGTTCGACGCCGATCGCCGGTACTGGTTGGACAAGGTCGCCGGGCTGCCCGCGCCCGCCGGGCTCTCCGGGCGCGCCGCACGGCCGGGGACGATCGACCGGGTCGGCGCCCGGCAGCTCCCACCGCACCTGTGTGACCTGCTCGACCACCGGGCCGCCGCCCTCGACGCCTCGGCCGCCCAGGTGGTGGTCGCCGCCTTCGCGGCCTACTTCACCCGGATGACCGGCGCGCAGGACGTGGTGCTCTCGGTGCCGATGAGCGCACGGGTGACGATGCGGCTGCGCAATGCCGCGGCCATGCTCGCCAACATGGTGCCGATCCGCTTCGCCGTCGAGGACACCACCACCGTCGCCGGGCTGGTCGCCGCGGCCACCGGCGAGCTGGTCTCGGCGCTGCGTCATCAGCGCTACCGCTTCGAGGACCTGCGCCGGGAATCGCCCTCGATCGACAATTCCGCCACGACCTACGGACCGGTCGTGAACATCCTGTTCTTCGACTCCGAGATCCGCCTGGGTGACGCGGTCGGCCACTACCACGCGCTCACCTCCGGCGCGCTCGAGGACCTGCAGCTCAACCTCTACCGCACCGGACCGCAGGCGCCGCTGCTGATCGAACTGCACGGCAACGACAATCTCTACAGCGCGCGCGAGATCGACACGCACGCCGACACTTTCGTCGACTTCCTCGAGCAGTTCGTGCGCGCGGACGCGGACGCGCCGGTCCTGGATCTGCCGGTGGGCGCCGCGGCCCAGCCGGTCGACGCCCCCGAGGGCCTCGCGCCGACCGGAACGCTGGCGGACGCGCTGGCGCGGCAGGCGGCCTCGACACCGTCGGCCGGTGCGGTCACGGCGGGCCCGGAGACGCTGACCTACCAGGAACTCGACCGGCGATCCACCGGGCTGGCCCGGCGGCTGATCGCGCGCGGTGCCGGGCCCGGCGCGCTGGTGGCGGTCGCGCTGCCGCGCGGTGCCGAGCTGGTCGTGGCATTGCTGGCCGTCGTCAAGTCCGGCGCGGGTTTCCTCCCGCTGGATCTCACCCATCCCCGGGAACGGCTGGACTACGTTGTCGGGCAGGCGGATCCGGCGGTGCTGCTGGTCGACGCGCAGACCGCGTCGCTGCTGCCCGAGCGCCCGGACCGGACCCTCGTGCTGGAACCGGGCGAGGACCCCGGTGACGCCACCGCGCCGATCACCGACGCCGAGCGCACCGCGCCCCTGCGTCCCGACGACACCGCCTATGTCATCTTCACCTCCGGCTCCACCGGCAGGCCGAAAGGGGTGGTCGTCAGCCACCGGTCGGCGGTGACCTACCTCGCGAATTCCGCTGCCGCCCTGGACATCCGCGCCGGGGATGTGTGGACGTGGCTGCATTCGGTGGCCTTCGACTATTCGATCTGGGAGGTCTTCGGGCCGCTGACCAGCGGCGGCCGGGTCGTGGTCGTCGACGGGCCGACCGCGCGCGTCCCCGACGAGCTCGTCCGGCTGGTGGCGCGGGAAGCGGTGACCGTCTTCAGTCAGACCCCGTCGGCGTTCTACCAGTTCGCCGCAGCGGACCGCCGGTATCGGGCGGCGGGCGTGCCCGACGGTGTGCCGTCGATCCGGACGGTGGTGCTCTCGGGCGAGGGGCTCGATCCCGCGGCACTGGCGCCCTGGTACGCGGACAACCCGCTCACCCCGGTGCTCGTCAACAGCTACGGCATCACCGAGACCACGGTGTTCGTGACCCACACCGCGCTGGACCCCGCGTGCGCGGTGCCGGGTGCGCCCAGTGTGATCGGTGCGGCGCTGCCCGGCCTGCGGACCTATGTGCTGGACCGGCGGTTGCGGCCGGCGCCGGTCGGGGCGTGGGGGGAGATCTATGTCGCCGGAGCCCAGGTCGCCCGAGGCTATCTGGGGCAGCCCGCCCTGTCGGCGGGCCGGTTCGTCGCCGATCCCTGGGGGGCGCCGGGGGAGCGGATGTACCGCAGCGGTGATGTCGGCCGTCGCACCGGCGACGGTGACCTCGAATACCGGGGCCGCGCCGACCAGCAGGTGCAGCTGCGCGGCTTCCGCATCGAGCTCGACGAGGTGCGCGCCGCGCTGCTCGGCGACCCGTCGGTCGCCGCCGCGGCGGTCATCGTGCACCGCGCCGGCACCGACGCGGCCCGGCTCGTCGGCTATGTCGTGCCGGTCGACGGCGCCACCGTCGACGTGGATGCTGTTGTCGCGCAGGCGGCTACACGACTGCCGGAGTACATGGTGCCCGGCGTGGTGTCGGTGGTGGGCGAGCTGCCGTTGACGGTCAACGGCAAACTGGATCTGCGGGCGCTGCCCGCGCCGGACGAGGTGACCTCGGCGGGGTACGTCGCGCCGCGGACCGACGTCGAGGAGTGTGTCGCGCGGGCCTTCGCCGAGGTGCTGGGTGTGGAACGGGTCGGGGCGTTCGACAGCTTCTTCGACGCGGGCGGCAATTCGCTCACCGCGACCGGCGCCGTGGTGCGCGTCGCCGAGGCGACCGGGTGCGCACTGTCGGTGCGTGATCTGTTCGCCGACCCGACCGTGGCCGGGCTCGCCGAGCGTGTCGGGCGGGCGCGCCGCCGTGCTCGCCCCGCCCTGACGCCGGTGCCGCGTGCGGCGACCATGCCGCTGGCACCGGCCCAGCAGCGGATGTGGCTGATCAACCGGGCCGACCCGGCGTCGTCCGCCTACAACATCCCGCTCGTGCTGCGCATGACCGGGCGCCTCGATCCCGCGGCGCTGCGCGCGGCGCTGGCCGACGTGCTCGAACGGCACGAATCCCTGCGTACGCGCTATCCCGCGGTCGACGGTGCGGGCGTCCAGGAGATCCTCCCGCTCGCGGATGTACTGCCCGACTTCGGTTGCGAGCCGGAAGAAGTCGAGCCGGGCCTGCTCGACGAGCGGGTGCGCACCCTGACCTCCGAGGGATTCGATGTCACCGCCCGGCCGCCGCTGCGGGTGGCTGTGCTCGCCACCGGCGACCCGGACATCCACGTGCTGGTCCTGGTGCTGCACCACATCAGTTGTGACGGTGCTTCGCTGGCGCCACTGGCCGCCGATGTCGCCGCCGCGTACGCCGCGCGGACCCAGGGGCACGCGTCCGACCGGCAGCCACCGGCCGTGCAGTACGCCGATTACGCGGACTGGCACCGGCGCCTGCTCGGTGACGACACCGATCCGGAATCACTGCTCAGCGAGCAATTGACCTACTGGACAACCCATTTGGCCGGGGCCCCCGACGTGCTCGAGATCCCGGCGGACCGTCCGCGGCCCGCGCGTCGGTCGCTGCACGGCGGGGTCGTCGCCACCGAGCTCGCCGCGTCGACCTACGCCGGCGTCGAACGGCTCGCGCGCGCCGCCGATGTCACCCCCTTCATGGTCGTGCACGCGGCGCTCGCGGTCCTGCTCTCGCGCGTCTCGGGCAGCACCGACATCGTCATCGGCGCGCCACTGGCAGGCCGCGGTGACGCGGAACTGGCGCCCCTGGTCGGCATGTTCGTCAATACGGTGGCCCTGCGCACGCCGATCCGGGGCGAGGAATCGTTCACCGTCTTCCTCGAACGGGTCAAGGATGTCGACCTCGACGCGTTCAGCCACGCCGACGTGCCGTTCGACCGGGTGGTGGAGGCGCTCGACCCCCAGCGTTCGACCGCCTACGCTCCGGTCTGCCAGGTGTATCTGGCCTTCGACAACACCGAACTGGCCCGGCTGACCCTGCCCGACCTCACCGTCGACGTGCTCGATCCCGGCGCGGAACCGGCCAAGGTCGACCTCGTCGTCACCGTCGCCGCCAATGCCGAAGGCACCGGCGACATCGCCCTGCGGATCGACTACGCCACCGATCTGTTCGACGCGGCCACCGTCGAGGGCCTGGCGGCCCGCCTGGTGCGGGTGCTCGACGCCGTGGTGGCCGAGCCGTCGACACCGGTCGGTGACGTGGATCTGCTGACCGACGCGGAACGGGCGGCGTTGGCCCCGGTCCGCGGCGCCGCGGCGGTGCCCGGGGTGGCACTGGCCGAGCTGCTGGGGCGCGGGGTGACGATCTCGCCGCACGGTCCCGCGGTGGTGGCGGGCGAAACACACCTGGACTTCACCGAACTGGACGAGCTGTCCAACCGATTCGCGCGGCGTCTGCTCGACGAGGGCGCGCGGCCGGGCGAAGTGGTGGCCATGGTCCTGCCGCGGTCGGTGGACTTCGTCGTGGCGCTGTGGGCGGTCGCGAAGACCGGTGCCGCCCTGGTGCTGATCGATCCGCGCAATCCGCGCGACCGGATCTCGGCCATGCTCGCCGACAGCGGGCCGCGGGTCGTGCTGACCAGCGCCGAGGTCGAGGGCCGGGCACCCGAGGGACCGTGGTCGCTGCTGGTGGTCGCCGATCCGGTGTCGCGCAGCATCACCGAGGGCTACCCGCACACGCCGGTGACCGACAGCGACCGGGGCAGGCCCGTGCACCCCGGCGACGTGGCCTACGTGATCTACACCTCGGGCACCACAGGGGTGCCCAAGGGCGTCGAGGTGACCCACCAGGGCTTGGCGAATTTCGCCGCCGAACAACAGGACCGGTATGACGTCGACCCCACGGTGCGGGTCCTGCAGGCCGCCGGACCGGGTTTCGACGCCGTGATGCTCGAGGTCCTGCTGGCGCATCCCGGCGGCGGCGCGCTGGTGGTGTCGCCGGCGGATGTGTACGCGGGCGCCGATCTGGCGGAACTGATCCGGGCGCAGGAGGTGACGCACGCCTTCCTGACCCCCACGGTCATGGCCTCGATGTCACCGGTCGGGCTGGACTGCCTGCGCGTCCTGGTCGCGGGCGGTGAGGCGCTCACCCCCGAACTCGGCGCGGCCTGGGCGCCCGGCCGTCGGCTGCACAACGGCTACGGCCCGACCGAGACGACGATCATGGTCGCCATCAGCGACCCGGTACCCGCCGACGGTCCGATCACCATCGGCGGCCCGATTCGCGGGATCTCCGCGCAGGTTCTCGATGCCAGAATGCGGCCGGTGCCGGTCGGGACGGCCGGTGAACTCTATATCGGCGGTGTGCAATTGGCGCGCGGGTATCTCGGCCGCCCCGCGCAGACCGCGGCGAGTTTCGTCGCCGATCCGTCCGGTACGGGCACCCGGATGTACCGCACCGGCGACCTGGTGCGGTGGACACCGGAGCTGACACTGCAGTACCTGGGTCGCGCCGATCATCAGGTGAAGATCCGCGGCCAGCGCACCGAATTGGGCGAGATCGAAGCGGTCCTCGCCCAGGACCCGGCGGTGACCCACGCGGTCGTCGTCGTCCACGGGGAGACCGGGGCCGACCGGCTCGTCGGCTATCTGGTCGGTGCGGGCGTCGACGCCGAGCAGGTGCGTGCCGCCGCGCGTGACCGGCTGCCCGCGCACATGGTGCCGGATGTCTGCATGGTGCTGGACCGGTTCCCGCTGACCGCGAGCGGGAAGCTCGATCGCGCCGTACTGCCCGAACCGGTGTTCCCGGGACCTGTCGCCGACATCGCGCCGCGCACCGCCACCGAACGCGTCGTCGCCGGGGTGTATCGCGAGGTACTCGGCGCGCCGCGGATCAGCGCGCTGGACAACTTCTTCGATCTCGGCGGGAATTCGCTGACCGCGACCAAGGTCGCGGCGCGGCTGTCGGGCGTACTCGGCGTCGACATCCCGGTGCGCGCCTTGTTCGAGGCGCCGACGGTCGACGCGCTCGCCCGCGAACTGGATTCCGGAACGCCGGGGGTGACGCGCACGCCGCTGGGTCCGCAGCGGCGTCCCGACCGGATTCCCCTCTCACCGGCGCAGACCCGCATGTGGTTCCTCAACCGCTTCGACACCGCCTCCGCGGTGTACAACGTGCCCGTCGTCGTGCGGATCTCCGGGCCGCTGGATCTCGATGCCCTGCGCGCCGCGCTGGCCGACGTCGTGGCCCGGCACGAGACCTTGCGCACCCGGTACCCGGACAGCGACAGCGGGCCGTGGCAGGAGATCCTGCCCGCCGATGCCCGCGCGGCCGAACTCGCTCCGATCGACGTCGCCGCCGACGAGCTCGCGGACCGGATCGCCGAGGAGACCGCGGCCGGATTCGATGTGAGCACGGCGGTGCCGGTCCGGATCAGCCTGTGGCGCACGGGATCCGAGGACTACACGCTCGTGCTCTCGGTGCATCACATCGCCATGGACGGCTCCTCGCTCGGCCCGCTGGCCGCCGATATCGCCCGCGCGTACGGGGCTCGCGTCGAGGGCGAGGAACCCGGCTGGGCGGCGCTGCCGGTGCAGTACGCCGACTACACCCTGTGGCAACGCGACCTGCTCGGCGAGCCGGACGATCCGGCGAGCCCGACCGCCGAACAGATCCGGTACTGGCGCGCGGCGCTGGCCGACCTGCCCGAGGTCCTCGACCTGCCGACCGACCGGCCGCGACCCGCCCAGCAGTCCTTCTGCGGCGCCGCGCTGCGAGCGGTCGTGCCCGCCGACCTGCATCGTGATCTGGCCGCGCTCGCCCGTGGCCACGACGCGACGGTGTTCATGGTGATGCACGCCGCGTTCGCGGTCCTGCTGGCCCGGCTCTCCGGCACCGGGGACATCGCGGTCGGTACGCCGGTCGCCGGACGCGGTGAACCGGCACTGGACCCGCTGATCGGGATGTTCGTCAACACCCTGGTGCTGCGCGTGCACGTCGACCCGGCGGCGCCGTTCGGCGAGATCGTCGACCGGGCCAGGGAATGCGATCTCGGCGCCTTCGACAATGCCGCGATCCCGTTCGAACGGCTGGTGGAAGAACTCAATCCGCCCCGCAGCACCGCCCACGCCCCCCTGACCCAGGTCGGCTTCTCGTTCCAGAACATCGACATCCCGACCCTGAGCCTGGCCGAGCTGACGGTGGCGGCCGAACTGGTCGATCCCGGAGTGGCCAAGTACGACCTGCACCTCAATCTCGTCGACACCCTCGACGCCGACGGCAGGCCCGGTGACATCGGCGTCGAATTCGGTTACGCGACAGACCTGTTCGACGAGCCGACGGTGGCATCGATCTTCGCGCTGTTCGTGCGCGTCCTGCGCGGGATCGTCGCCGACCCCGGCCTGCCCGTGGGCGACCTGTCGCTGCTGGGGCCCGACGAACTCGCCGCGCTGGCCGCTCGCGACACCGGAACCACACTGCCCCAAGGTGATTCGACCATCGCCGAGCTGTTCGCGCACCAGGTCGCGGCGACGCCGGAACTGCCCGCCGTCATCGACGCCGAATCGGGCGAAGTGCTCACCTACCATGCATTCGCCGACGAGGTGAACGCGCTCGCACGAGTGCTCATCGGGCGCGGGGTCGGGCCGGGCAGCCTGGTCGCCGTGGCGATGCCGCGGTCAGTCGACCTGCTCCGGACGCTCTACGCCATCCACGCCGCCGGTGCGGCCTACCTGCCGCTCGACCCGGATCACCCGGTCGACCGCGTGCGGGCGGTGCTCACCGCGGCGGTGCCCGAAGCGGTGGTGGTCCGCGACGATCTCGACATCCCCGCCGGCGCACCGGTCTGGCGCCTCGCGGAGCTGACCGGGACCACCGGCTCGACCGCGCCGATCACCGATGTCGACCGGCACCGGCCACTGCACCCGGCCGACCTCGCCTACGTCATCTTCACCTCCGGCTCCACCGGTGTGCCGAAGGGCGTCGCGCTCACCCACGCGGCGGTCGCGAACCAGCTGCGCTGGCTGCGTGACCGGTACGCCATCGGCACCGACGACATCCTGCTGCTGCGCACCCCGGTCACCTTCGACCTGTCGGTGTGGGAACTGTTCGCCGCACCCACCTGCGGCGCCGCGCTGGTGGTCGCCGGGCCCGAGGACCACACCGACCCGGCGGCCGTCGCGCGGCTCATCGCCCGCCACGGCGTCACCGTCGTCGACTTCGTGCCCTCGCTGCTGGCGGCGTTCCTCGACCACGCGACCGGCGCCGAGCTAGCCACGGTCCGCCAGGTGCTGTGCATCGGCGAAGCCTTCGACGCGGTCACCGTGGACCGGTTGCGTGCCGTCGCCACCGCCCGGATCGACAATCTCTACGGGCCGACCGAAGCCGCCGTCAGCGTCACCGCCCACGCGATCGGCGAGCTCGACAGCGCCGTCGTCCCGATCGGCGTACCCGAGGCGAATGTGGTTGTCCGGGTGCTCGATTCGCGGCTGCGGCCGGTGCCCGACGGTGTCACCGGCGAGCTCTACCTCGGCGGTGTCCAGCTCGCGCGCGGCTATCACGCGCGCCCGGACCTGACCGCGGCGGCCTTCGTCGCCGACCCGTACGCCGCGGTTCCCGGCGAGCGGCTGTACCGCACCGGCGACCTCGTGCGCTGGGATCGATCCGGCGCGTTGCGCTACGTCGGCCGTCGCGACACCCAGGTCAAGATCCGCGGACTGCGCGTGGAACTGGGCGATATCGAAGCCGCCCTGCTCGCCCAGGAAGGGATCGGTGCCGCCGTCGCCCGGGTCCACACCGTGGCGGGTGAACAGGTACTGGTGGCCTACGCGGTGAGCGCCGAGCCCCTCGACACCGGCGCCCTGCGCGCCGCCCTGCTGGATCGCCTGCCCGCGTACATGGTTCCCGCGCAGGTGATCCGGATCCCGGCCGTCCCACTCACCACCAACGGCAAGATCGACTACCGGGCGCTGCCCACCCCGGACCCACGCGGTGCCGCCACGCGCTACCGGGCGCCCAGCGGTCTCGCCGAGGAGACGATCGCGACCGTCTTCGGCGAGCTCGTGCGGGCACCCTGGATCGGCGCCGACGACAACTTCTTCACCCTGGGCGGCAACTCGCTGCTGGCGACGCGGGCGCTCAGCCGCATCGGTGAGGTACTCGGCGCGACGATCCCCGTGCGCGCGGTCTTCGAGGCGCCGACGGTCGCCGAACTGGCGCGATGGATCGAACGGCAGCGCGCGAGCGGGGCGGTCACCGGCCCGGTGGCGGGTCCACGGCCCGACCGCGTTCCGCTCTCCCCGGCGCAGAGCCGGATGTGGCTGCTCAATCAGCTCGACCCCGAATCCGCCAGTTATGTGGTCCCACTGGCGATCCGGATCGACGGCACACTCGACACCGTCGGCCTGGCCGCCGCCGTCCACGATGTGATCGACCGGCACGAGATCCTGCGGACCACCTATCCCGCCGACGACGGCACACCCGCCCAGGTGGTGCTCGGCGCGGACGAGGTGGTCGCGGGCTGCGACCTGACGGTGCACCCGGTCGAAGAGATCGACCTGGAGCCGCGGCTGCGGCAGTTCTTCGGCCTCGGGTTCGACGTCGCCGTGGGCGCGCCGGTGCGGGTCGCGGTATTGCGGCTGTCCCCGTCCGCACACGTGCTGGCGCTGGCGGTGCACCACATCAACTGCGACGGCTACTCCGTCGCGCCGTTGGCCGCCGACATCGTCGAGGCCTATCGCGCACGCTGCGCGGGCACCGCGCCGGAGTGGGCGCCGCTGCCGCTGCAGTTCGCCGACTACGCGCTGTGGCAACGCGCGGCGCTGGCCGCACCCGACTCGGCCGCCGCCCTCGACCTCACCTACTGGCGGACCCAGCTCGCCGGCATCCCGGACGTGCTCGCCCTGCCCACCGACCGGCCACGTCCGCTCGAGCAGTCACACCGCGGCGCCACCGTCGAGGCCACTGTGCCCGCCGGGATCGCCACCGCCGTCGCGTCGCTGGCCCGCGGCAGCGGCGTCACCCCGTTCATGGTGGTGCACACCGCCCTGGCCGTGCTGCTCGCCCAGCTCTCCGGTGACGACGACATCACCCTCGGCGTCCCGTACGCCGGACGCGGCGACCGGGCGCTGGACCGTCTCGTCGGCATGTTCGTCAACACCCTCGTGCTGCGCACCCGGGTCCGCCCCGAACAGCGTTTCCTCGATCTGCTCGACCTCGCCCGGCGCACCGACGTCGAAGCCTTCGAGCACGCCGCCGTCCCGTTCGAGCAGCTGGTCGAGGTGCTCAATCCCGCACGCTCCACGGCACATTCGCCGCTGTTCCAGGTGATGCTCGCCTACCAGAACATGGCACAGGCGCGGCTCGAGCTACCCGGGCTCGACATCGAGCCCGTCGACGTCGGCACCGAGGCGGCGATCTGCGATCTGCTGCTGATGGTCACCGAGGACCGCGGGCCGCGCAACGAGATCACCGGCATGGCCCTGCGCCTGACCTATGCCACCGATCTGTTCGACGAGGACTCCGCTCGCCGCCTGGCCGACCGATTCGTCCGGGTGCTCGCCGCCGTCACCACCGACTCGACCATCGCGGTCGGTGACATCGACCTCGCCGACGAGCCCGCGGACGCGATCCGGCCCGACGCCTGCGACACCGCGGCGGTGACGGCGCCACGCACCCTGGTGGACGCCTTCGACGAGCAGGTCGTCCGCACGCCCGAAGCGATCGCCGTGCGGGTCCCCGGCGGTCCCGCGCTGACCTATCGCGAGTTCGACGCGCGGGTCAACCGGCTGGCCCGCCACCTCATCGCGCTCGGGGCGGGCCCGGAGACCCCGGTCGCCGTCGCCGTGCACCGCTCGATCGAGATGATCACGGCCGTCTACGCCGTGGTGAAGGCCGGTGCCGCGTTCGTGCCGCTGGACCCGGACCACCCCACCGCGCGCCTGGTCCACGTACTGCGCGTGGCCGATCCGCTCCTGGTCGTCACCACCGCGCACGACGATCGCGGCCTGCCCACCGACATCGCCCAGGTGCGCCTCGACGACCTGGATCTGAGCGCGCTGCCCGCCGGGCCGGTCACCGACGCCGAACGCCGTGCGCCGCTGCGTCCGGCCGACACCGCCTACGTGCTGTTCACCTCCGGATCCACCGGCGCGCCCAAGGGCGTCGCGCTGACCCACGCGGCGACCGTCCACCAGCTGAGCTGGGCGCAGCGCGAGTTCCCGCACGACGAGACCGATGTGGTGCTGCACAAGACACCGATCACCTTCGACATCGCCGTGTGGGAGTTGTTCTGGCCGTTGCAGACCGGGGCGCAGATCGTCGTCGCCGAGCCGGGCGGTCATCGCGACCCGGCCTACCTGGCCGGGGTGATCGCGGCCGAGCAGGTGACCGCGGTGCACTTCGTGCCGTCGATGCTCGACGTGCTGCTCGAACACCCGGGCGCGGCGCGGTTGTCGTCGGTGCGGTATCTGTTCCCGGCCGGTGAGGCGCTGGCCCGGCGGACCGCGGAACGCGCCCTGCGGGTGTTCGACACCGCCGAGGTGGTCAACTGGTACGGCCCCGCCGAAGCCGAAGTGGTGACGGCCTACCGGTGCACGGCGGATTCGCCGGTGCGCGGGGCGGTCCCGATCGGCTACCCGGTGACGGGGATGCGGGTCCACGTGCTGAACCCGCGGCTGCGGCCGGTGCCGGTCGGCGTCGTCGGTGAACTGTACGTATCCGGTCCGCAACTCGCCCGCGGCTACCACGGCCGTCCCGATCTGACCGGTTCGCGGTTCGTCGCCGACCCGTTCGGCGCACCGGGCGGGCGGCTCTACCGCACCGGCGACCTGGTCCGGCGCACGCGTGACGGCGCGCTGGAATACCACGGCCGCAGCGATTTCCAGGTGAAGTTCCACGGCCAGCGGGTGGAGCCCGGTGACATCGAGGCGGCGCTGCGCTCGATCGACGCGGTGGCGCGGGCGGTCGCGGTCGTCACCCCGGACCGCATCACCGCCTTCGTCACCCCCGCCCCGGGCCTGACGCTCGACGGCGGCGCGGTCCGCAAGCAGCTGACCCGGCTGCTCCCCGCGTACCTGGTACCCGCCATGGTGCGTGTCGTCGACACCCTGCCACTGACCCCGAGCGGCAAGCTGGACCGGGCCGCGCTCGCGCGCCCGGCGCTCGACGACACCGAGGAGTCCCCGGACGGCCGGACCGACCGGGCCGCGCTGCGGGCGAAGATGATCGCGGAATACGTCGCCCGCACCGACCGGGAGGTGGTGCTGGCCACTATCGTCGCCGAGATCGTCGGCACCGACCACGTGAGCGTCGCGGCCGACCTGTTCGACATCGGCATCAACTCGCTGTCGGCCGCCCAGGTCGCGGCCCGCGCGGAGGCGGCCCTGCGGGTGCGCGTGCGGGTGCGCGACATCTTCGAGGCCCCGAGCATCGCCGATCTGGCCGAACGTATCGCGTTGCGGGACCGCTACTCCGGTGTCCCGCTCGTCCGCCACGGTGATCGCGACGAGGTGCCCCTGGCTGCCGCGCAGCGGCGGATCTGGATCCTCAACCAGCTCGATCCCGGCTCGGGCGCCTACAACATCTGCTTCGCGGCCCGGCTGACCGGCCCGCTCGACGTGCGGGCACTGCGCGCGGCGATGGCCGACGTGGTGACCCGCCACGAACCGCTGCGCACGATCTACCCCGATGTGCGGGGCACCCCGCATCAGCTCGTGCGCGACACCGCGGTGGGCCTGCCCGAGCTGGAACCGGTCGAGATCACCGACCCGGCCCGGCTGGCCGAGGAACTGCGCGCCGCGGTGGAGTCGGGCTTCGACGTCGCCCGGACCGCGCCGGTACGCGCCGGTCTGTATCGCACCGGCCGTGACGAGCACGTGCTCGTGGTGGTGGTACACCACATCGCCGCGGACGGCGCGTCGATGGCACCGCTGGCCCGGGATGTCTTCGCCGCCTACCGCTCCCGCCGTTTCGGTGGCGAGCCCGACTGGCCCGCGCTGCCGGTCGACTACGCCGACTACGCGCGGTGGCAGCAGGAGACACTCGGTGCCGAGGACGATCCGGCCTCCACCGCGGCCCGCCAGATCGCCTACTGGCGAGAGGTCCTGGCCGACGCGCCGGAACTGCTCGAACTGCCGACCGACCGGCCGCGCCCCGCGGTCTCGTCCATGACCGGTGGCCGGGTGACGTTCACCGTCGAACCCGGTCTGCACGAGGCGATCGCCGAGCTCGCGCTGCGCGAGGGTGTCACCGTGTTCATGGTCGTGCACGCCGCGCTCGCGATCCTGCTCGGTCGCACCGCGCACAGCACCGATGTGTCGATCGGCACCCCGGTCGGCGGGCGCGGCAGGCCCGAACTAGACGATCTGGTCGGCATGTTCGTCAACACCGTCGTGCTGCGCACGCGGATCGACGAGGACCTGTCCGCGGGCGAGTTCCTCGGCATGCTGCGCGATATCGATCTCGACGCGCTCGCCAACGCGGACGTGCCCTTCGACCGGCTGGCCGAGCTGCTCGACCGGTCCCGATCCACCGCGTATTCGCCGCTGTACCAGGTGATGCTCGGCTTCCGCAATGCCGAGACCACCGCGTTCGAACTCGACGACATCAGCGTCGAGGTGCTCGACCCCGGCGTGGCGCAGGCCAAGACCGATCTGACGGTGCTGATGAACGAACTGGGCGCCGGTGCCGGGATGAGCGGCGAGATCGTCTACGCGACAGATCTTTTCACCGAGTCGACCGCGACACGATTCGCCGGGCGCCTGGTGCGGGTACTCGCGGCGATCACCGCGCGACCGGAGGCCGGGATCGGGGCCATCGATCTGCTGAGCGAGGAGGAGTCCGCGCAGCTGCTTCCCGCCGGGCAGCCTGCCGCCGTCGCGGCGCGGACACTGCCCGCGCTGCTCGCGATCGCCGCCGTCGACCCGGCCGCGACGGCGCTGGCCGGGTCGACGGAGACCGTCAGCTACGGTGAACTCGACGCCCGTTCCGACCGCCTCGCGGCCTGTCTGACCGCCGCCGGAGCGCGCACCGGAACCTTTGTCGCGCTGGCACTTCCGCGCTCGGTGGACTACCACGTGGCGCTGTGGGCGGTCGCCAAGACCGGTGCCGCCTTCGTCCCGATGGATCTGCGCTATCCGGCCGACCGCCTGGCCCACATGGCCGAGGACTCCGGCGCCCGGCTCGGCCTGACGCTGCGTTCGGCACTCGAGGGCGGCACCGCGCTGCCCGCCTCGGTGGACTGGGTGTGCGTCGACGATCCCGAGGTGATCGCCCGTTCGGCGGCCGCGCTCCGCGACGGCATCACGGTGCCCGCCCGGCCGGTCCGGCTCGCCGACGCGGCGTATCTGATCTACACCTCTGGCTCCACCGGCCTGCCGAAGGGCGTGGTCGTCACGCACGAGGGCCTGGCCGGGCTGGCGGCCGAGCAGGACGAGCACTACCGGATGGACCGCACGTCACGGGTGCTGCAGGTCGCCTCGCCCGCGTTCGACGCGGTGCTCATGGAATCGCTGATGGCCTACACCGCGCACGCCACCCTGGTGATCTCGCCCGCCGACGTGTTCGGTGGGCCGGAACTGGCCGAACTGATCCGCGCCCAACGTGTCTCGCACGCCTTCCTGACACCGAGCGTGCTGGCCACCATGTCACCGGCGGGCCTGGATTCGCTGTGCATGCTGACGGTGGGCGGTGAGGCGGTGCCCGCCGAACTGATCGCCACCTGGGCGCCGGGCCGCCGCTTCCACAACGTGTACGGCCCGACCGAGACGACGGTGGCGGTGTGCGTCAGCCCGGAGCTGGCGCCCGGCGACCCGATCACCATCGGGTCACCCATGCGGGGCGTGCGGGCGGTGGTGCTGGACCGGCGGCTGCGGCCGGTCCCGATCGGTGTGGCGGGCGAACTGTATCTGGCCGGGACCTCACTGGCCCGGGGCTACCTGAACCGGGCGGGCGTCACGGCGACGGCCTTCGTCGCCGACCCGTTCGGCACGGCCGGTACCCGCATGTACCGCACCGGTGACCTGGTGCGCTGGACGGGCGAGCACACCCTGGAATACCTCGGCCGCGCCGACTTCCAGGTCAAGATCCGCGGACAGCGCGTCGAACTCGGCGAGATCGACGCCGCGCTGATCGCCTGCCCCGATGTCGCCGCCGCGGTCACGGTGAGCAGGCGCGGCGCCGCCGGGCAGCCGACGCTGGCCGCCTATGTGGTGGCCGCGGACGGCACGACGCTCGACGTGCCCACGATCCGCGACCGGATCGCCGCGGCGCTGCCGGAGCACATGGTGCCCGCCACCATCACCGTGCTCGACGAGATGCCGATGTCGGCGACCGGCAAGATCGACCGGCGCGCCCTGCCCGAGCCGGTCGCCGAGCCGTCGGGTACGGCGACGGCTCCCGCCACCGACCTGGAGGCGACCGTCGCGGCGATCTTCGCCGAGGTCCTCGGGCTCGCGACGGTCGGCACCGAGGAATCGTTCTTCGCGCTCGGCGGCGACTCGATCATGTCGATCCAGCTCGCCGCCCGGCTGAAGTCCGCCGGGGTGGTCGTCACCGCCAGGGACATCTTCGAGCACCGGACGGTCCGCGGCCTCGCGACCGTCGCCGAGACCGCCGGACGCGCGACGCTGGCCGAACTCGCCGGTGGCGGTGTCGGTCCGGTGGCGCTCACACCGATCGTGTCGTGGTTCCTCGGCAGGCCGGGGGGCGCGCGGTTCGCGCAGTCGCTGCTGGTCGAACTGCCCGGTGACGCACGCCGCGACGACGTGGTGGCGACCGTGCGGGCCGTGCTGGACCGGCACGACATGTTGCGCGCCCGGCTGACCACCGACCACCTGGAAGTCCTGCCGCAGGGCGCGATCGACGCGGACGACGTGGTGTCGGTGCGGACTCTCGAGGCAGACAGTGTGCCGGGCAGCGCGGGATTCGCAACGGAGGTCGAGGCGGCCCTGGCCGCGGCCTCGGCGCGGTTGAACCCCGCCGCAGGGGTCCTGGTGCAGGTGGTGTGCCTGCTGCCCGGGTCCGGAGTCCGAGCCCCCGGACGGGCACTGGTCGTCATCCACCATCTCGCCGTCGACGGGGTGTCGTGGCGAATCCTGATCCCGGACTTCGTCACCGCCTGGCAGCAGATCACCGAGGGCCGCCCGGTCGAGCTGCCGGAGGTGGGAACCTCGATGCGACGGTGGGCCGAGGCCCTGACAACGTCGGCGGGCGAGCGGGCCGGGGAACTCGGCCTCTGGCAGGAGATGGGCGCGCGGCCCGAACCGCTGCTGGGGCGGGCGATCTTCGACCCGGCCGTGGACGTGCACGCGACGGTCGCGCAGACGACACTCACCCTCCCCGTCCCCCTGACCGCCGCGCTGCTCGGCGCCGTCCCCCGCGCCGCCCGCGCCACCACCGACGACGCGCTGCTCGCCGGACTCGCACTCGCACTGGGCCGTTGGCGTCGCCGCCGCGGTATCGAGCACGCGGGGGCACGCATTCTGCTGGAGAGCCACGGCCGGGAGGAACAGCTCGCTCCCGGTGCCGATCTGTCGCGCACGGTCGGCTGGTTCACCAGCGCGTACCCGGTCGATCTCGCCGTGGACGACACCGATCCGCGCGCGGCCGTGAAGGCCGTCAAACAGCGATTACGCGCCATCCCCGACAAGGGCATCGGCTACGGCATGCTGCGCCACCTGCATGCCGAGACGGCCGACGTGCTGGCGGCCCTGCCCGAACCGCAGATCAGTTTCAACAACCTCGGCCGGGCAGGCGTCGATCTCGCGGCCCTGTCCGGCGTCGCCTGGATTCCCGCGCCTGAAGACTTCGACCGGCACGCGGCCTTCGACCCCGACATGCCCGCCGCCGCCCCGCTGACGATCGACACGACTATCGCCGACACCCCGGACGGCCCGGTGCTCTCGGCGCGGATCGGCTACGCGACAAGACTTCTCGACCGTGACGAGGTCGAGGATCTGCTCGGGGAATGGCTCGGCGCGCTCAGCGATATCGCCGATACCGCCGCACGGGACAGCGCGTGGGGGCTCACCCCGTCCGATGTCGCCCTGGTGGCACTCACCCAGGACGACCTGGACGACCTCACCGCCCGGTACGGGCCGCTCGACGCGGTCTGGTCGCAGGCCCCGTTGCAGAGCGGGCTGCTGTTCCACGCCGAGCTGGCCGCGGGCGCGCTGGACGTGTACACCGCCCAATCCACCATGACGCTCACCGGCGCGCTCGACGAGACCCGGCTGCGGCGCTCCGCCCACGCCCTGCTCCAGCGGCATCCGAATCTGCGGGCCGCGTTCACCCGCACGGCGAACGGGACCGCGGTACAGGTGATCCCGGCCGAGGCAGTACCGCACTGGCGTGCCGTCGACGCCTCCGCCGCGGCGCTGCCGGAGATCCTCGCGGCCGAGCGGGCCGCGGCGTTCGACCCCGCCGACCCGCCGCTGGTGCGGTTCGTGCTGGTCACGGTGTCGCCCACCGAGTTCCGGCTGATCCTCACCGCACACCACCTGCTGCTCGACGGCTGGTCGCTCCCGCTGCTGCTGCGCGATCTGGTCGGGCTGTACGCGGTCGGCGCCCAGACGGCGCTGCTGCCCGGCGCGCCGTCCTACGGCGAGTACCTGCACTGGCTCGCGCGGCAGGACACCGCGGCGGGCGTGGCGGTGTGGCGCGACGCGCTGAGCGGGTTCACCGAACCCGCGCTGATCGCCGGGACCGGCGGCGAGGCGACCGTCGACATCCCGGTGGACCTGAATCTCGACCTCGACACCGACACCGACCGCGCGCTGACCGGCTTCGCCAGGGCCCACGGGGTCACCCTGGCGACCATCGTCCAATTCGCCTGGGCGACAGTGCTGGCCAACCAGCTCGGCCGCGACCGCGTCGTGTTCGGTGAGACCGTCTCCGGACGCCCGGCCGCCCTGCCCGGTGTCGAATCGATGATCGGCCTGTTCGTCAACACCGTGCCCGTCCCCGTGCACGTGCGCCCGGACCGCACCTTCGTCCAGGCCCTGGAACGGTTGCAGGCGGACAAGACCCGGCTGCTCGACCACCACCACATCGCCCTGTCCGACATCACGGCCGCCGTCGGCGGGGGCGGACTGTTCGACACCCTGGTGGCGTTCGAGTCCTACCCGGTCGACAGCAGCGGGCTCGGCGACGCCGATATCGACGGGGTGCGGGTCATCGCTGTCGAGGGCACCGATGCCGCGCACTATCCGATCACCGTGCAGGCCCACCACACCGACACCCTGCACATCCGCGTGCGCTACCAGCGATCCCGGGTCGACGCGGACACCGCCGCCGGTTTCGCCGACCGGATACACCGGGTCCTGCGCGCGCTCGCGACCGATCCGGACACCCCGGTCGGCGAGGTCGACCTGCTGACCACGGCGCAACGCACGGCGCTGGTGCCCGCCAGGGGCGCCACCGGCGTGCGGCCCGAGCCGCTGACCGACCTGCTCCGGCGCGGACTGACCCACGACCCCGGCGCGGTGGCGGTGGTGTGCGGCGCCGAACAGCTCACCTACGCCGAACTCGACGCCGAGGCACACCGGCTGGCCGCCCGGCTGACCGCGCACGGCGTCCGGCGCGGGCACACCGTCGGTGTGGTCGTGCCGCGCTCGGTCGCCCTGATCACCACGATCTGGGCGGTGGCCGAGCTCGGCGCGGCCTGCGCGCTGCTCGACCCCCGCAACCCGGCCGAACGCCTGTCCCTGATGCTGACCGACTGCGCGGCGCGGGTGGTGGTCACCGTGACGGCCACGAGCGACGGTGTGCCCGAAGGGGACTGGAGCCGCCTCGTCGTCGACGAACCCGCCGCCGAGGTGCCGGTGGGCGACCACGCCGTGGCGGTGCGGGCCGCCGACACGGCCTATGTCATCTACACCTCCGGCACCACCGGCACACCGAAGGGTGTCGCCGTGACCGGGTCCGGGCTCGCGAATTTCGCCGCCGAACAGCGGGAGCGCTATCACGTCTCCCCGGACAGCCGGGTATTGCAGTGCGCCGCACCGGGTTTCGACGCGGTCATGCTCGAGGTGCTGATGGCGCACCCACACGGCGCGGCACTGGTGGTGTCACCGCCCGACGTCTTCGCCGGCGAAGAGCTCGCCGCGGTGATTCGCGAACACGCCGTCACCCACGCCTTCCTGACCCCGACCGTGCTGGCCACCATGTCGCCCGGGGGCCTGGACTGCCTGCGGGTGCTCGTCGCGGGCGGCGAAGCGGTACCGGCCGAACTCGCCGCCGTGTGGGCGCCCGGCCGGGAACTGTTCAACGGCTACGGGCCCACCGAGACGACGATCATGGTCGCCATCAGCGATCCGCTGCGCGCGGGGGAGACCGTCACCCTGGGCGGCCCGATCCGCGGCACCACGGCGGTGGTGCTGGACGCCCGGTTGCGTCCGGTGCCGGTCGGTGTGACCGGCGAACTGTATGTCGGCGGGGTCCAGTTGGCCCGCGGTTACGCCGGGCGTGCGGGCGCCACCGCGGCGAGCTTCGTCGCGAACCCGTACGAGCCGGGGGAGCGGATGTATCGTACCGGCGACCGGGTCCGCTGGACCGCCGAGTATCGCATCGAATACGTCGGCCGCGCCGACCATCAGGTCAAGATCCGCGGCCAGCGCATCGAACTCGGTGAGATCGAAACGATCCTCGCGGACCACCCGGAGGTCACCCACGCGGTCGCGCTGGTGCGTGCCGACGGCCAGGGAATCGAGCGCCTGGTCGCCTACCTGACCGGTGGCGCCGTCGACCCCGAGCAGGTCCGGGCCTGGGCCAGGGGCAGGCTGCCCGCCCCGATGGTGCCCGAGCGATGCGTGGTGCTGCAACGACTTCCGCTGACCACGACCGGCAAACTCGATCGCGCGGCGCTGCCCATGCCGGTCTTCACCCCGGGCGCCGGCTATCTCGCGCCCACCACCGAGACCGAACAGGTGGTCGCCGAGGTCTGCGCCGAGGTCCTCGGCCTGGACCGGGCCGGAATGCGGGCCGACTTCTTCGACCTGGGCGGGAACTCCCTGACCGCGACCCGGATGACCGCGCGGCTCGGTTCCGCACTGGGCGTGCGGGTCTCGGTCCGTGACCTGTTCGAATTCCCGGTGCTGGCCGACCTCGCCGCGCATCTGTCCGGCCGTGACCTGGTCGGACGTCCGGCGCTGACCCGGCGTGCCGGTGACGAACCGGTCCCGCTGTCGCCCGCGCAGCTGCGGATGTGGTTCCTCAACCAGTTCGACGCCTCGGTCGGTGCCTACAACGTACCGCTGGTGATCCGGCTGACCGGCGAGCTCGACCTGTCGGCCCTGCGCGCCGCCTGCGCGCTGGTCATCGGCAGGCACGAGTCGCTGCGCACCACCTTCCCTGTGGTCGACGGCATTCCGCGTCAGGTCGTCGTCGACGCCGACGAGGTGGTGCCCGCGCTGCGGCCGGTCGTGATCGAGGAATCGGTGCTGCCCAAGGCGGTCGGCACCGTGGTGTCGGCCAGCTTCCGGGTGACCGAGGCGCCGCCGGTGCGTGCCGAGTTGTTCGAAGTGGGCCCCGACGATCACGTGCTGGTCATCGCGGTGCACCACATCTGCGCGGACGGCCTGTCGATGATCCCGCTGGCCCGCGACGTCGCCGCCGCCTATCACGCCGCCACCACCGCGACCGAGCCCGCCTGGCCCGCGCTGCCGGTCCAGTACCCCGACTACGCGCTGTGGCAGCACGAAGTACTCGGCGAGGACAGCGACCCCGACTCGCTGCTGTCGCGCCAGCTGACCTACTGGCGCGAGACACTGGCCGGGCTGCCGGAACTGCTCGAACTGCCCACCGACCGGCCGCGTCCGGCGGTGGCCTCGATGCGCGGGCAGGCCTTCGATTTCGCGATCGGCGCGCCCCTGCAGGAACGGATCGGCGAGGTGGCCCGCGCGGCGGGCGCCACACCGTTCATGGTCGCCCACGCGGCCCTGACCGTGCTGCTGTCGCGACTGGCCGGTACCGGTGACGTCGCCGTCGGCACGCCGATGTCCGGACGCGGCGAACGCGAACTCGACGACCTGATCGGCATGTTCGTCAACACCGTCGTCCTGCGCACGGCGGTACGGCAGGCCGACCCGTTCGACACGCTGCTGGCGACCGTGCGGGCGGCGGATCTGGCCGCCATGGCCCACGCGGATGTCCCGTTCGAGCAGATCGTGGAGGCGATCAACCCGCCGAGATCCACCGCGCACCTGCCGCTCTACCAGGTGACCATCGACTACCAGAACCTCGACGAGGCCGTACTCGCCCTGCCCGGGATCGTGGTGGAGCCGGTCGAGAACTATTTCGAACAGGCCCAGTCGGATCTGAATGTGAAGCTGGTCGAACGCTACGACCCCGACGGCAGGCCACTGGGCATCGTGGGCCGGCTGACCTACGCCACCGACCTGTTCACCGAGGAGTCGATGGAGCGCTTCGCGCGCTGGTACGTCCGGATCCTGGAGGCGGTCACCGCCGATCCAGGGACCGTGGTGGGCGACATCGAGTTCCTGGAACCACGACAGCGGCGCGAATTGCTCGATGCCGCAGGCGAACCCGGCGCGCAGGTCCCCGCGGCGACCATCGGCGAACTGTTCGCGCACCGGGCCGCACTCGCGCCCGACGCCGTCGCGGTGACCGACGGCGCGACGAGCCTGACCTATCGGGAACTCGACGAGCGCGCCCGCGCCGTGGCCGCCCGGCTCGTCGCCGGCGGGGCAGGACCGGAAACACTGGTGGCCGTGGCGCTGCCGCGCACCGCGGATCTGGTGGTCGGCCTGCTCGGTGTGGTGATGTCGGGTGCGGGTTATCTCCCGCTGGACGTGGCCTATCCGGCGGAGCGGCTGCGGTTCGTCCTCGACGACGCCGATCCGGTCGCCCTGCTGACCTGGTCCGGCGTGCCTGCCGGGTTCCCGGAGTTCGACGGTCCCGTCGTCCATCTCGACGCGGCGGCCCCCGTCGCGGACACACCTGCGCCCCGCGTGCCCCGGCCGGAGAACCTGGCCTACATGATCTACACCTCGGGCTCGACCGGGCGCCCGAAGGGGGTCGCCGTCACCCACCGTGACGTGGTCACCCTGCTCA
Source organism: Nocardia sp. NPDC004415 (assembly GCF_053602435.1). Classification (NCBI taxonomy): domain Bacteria; kingdom Bacillati; phylum Actinomycetota; class Actinomycetes; order Mycobacteriales; family Nocardiaceae; genus Nocardia; species Nocardia sp. NPDC004415. The sequence goes on along the minus strand of NZ_JBSGDP010000003.1, from coordinate 42,317 downwards.
CCAATGCGAACGAGAAGTTCGCTGTCGGCCCCGACGACGTGTGGACGCTGTTCCACTCCTACGCCTTCGACTTCGCGGTCTGGGAGATGTGGGGCGCGCTGCTGTCCGGCGGCCGGGTGGTGGTCGTCGACTACGAGACCTCCAGGACACCGGACGCTTTCGTGGAGGTGGTGGCGCGCGAGCGGGTCACCGTGCTGAGCCAGACACCCTCGGCCTTCTACGGATTCGCCGAGGCCGAGCAGCGGTACCGGGAAGCGGGCGGCGGCGACCTGGCATTGCGCTACGTCGTCTTCGGTGGTGAGGCGCTCGATGTGAACCGGCTCAGCGGGTGGTTCGGCGCGCATCCGAGCGGATCGCCCCGGCTGGTGAACATGTACGGCATCACCGAGACGACCGTCCATGTCGGCTTCGCCGAGGTCGAGGGCGAGCGGGCCGGTGGGATCGGGACCGCGCTGCCGGGGATGACGGTCCACGTCCTCGACGAGCGGCTGCGGCCCGTCCCGGTCGGTGTCGCCGGCGAGCTGTACATCGGCGGTGAGCAGCTGACCCGCGGCTATCGTGGCGCCGCCGCGCTGACGGCGGGCCGGTTCGTGGCCGCCCCGTTCGGTGCGCCGGGCACCAGGATGTACCGCGCGGGCGACCTCGGCCGGTGGCGTCGCGGGCCCGGCGGGCTCGAGCTCGAGTACCTGGGCCGGGCCGACGCCCAGATCCAATTGCGGGGATTCCGTATCGAATTGGGTGAGGTGGAGTCGGCGCTGCTGCGTCATCCCGACGTGGCGCAGGCGGCGGCCGCGGTACACCGCCACGCCAGGGAGGTCGACCAGCTGATCGGCTATGTGGTCCCCGTGGCGGGCCGGACCGTGGATCCGGCGCAGATCCGGCAGTCCGTGACCGAGGTGCTCACCGGCTACATGGTTCCCGCCGCCGTCGTGGTGCTGCCCGCGCTGCCGGTGACCGTCAACGGCAAACTCGATCGAAAAGCCCTGCCCGCACCCGTCTTCGACGACGACACCGTCGAGCCGGAGACACCGCGGACCCATTCCGAGGCGGTCGTCGCCGCGGTCTTCGCGGAGGTCCTGGCGGTGCCGCGGGTCGGCGCCACCGACGGATTCTTCGACCTGGGCGGCAACTCGCTGCTGGCCACGATGGCGGTGACGGAACTGTGCGCCCGCGGCGTCGCCGTCGAACTGCCGTGGATGTTCGACGACGCCACACCCCGCGCGCTGGCCCGCCGCGCCGACGAGGCCGACGGTTCCTCGGGCATGCAGGTCCTGCTGCCGCTGCGTCCCGCCGGGTCGGCCGCGCCGCTGTTCACGATCCATCCGGCGGGCGGGCTGGCCTGGTTCTACGGCGGGCTGGCCGGGCAGTTGCGTGACGACCGGCCGGTGTACGGATTGCAGGACCCGCACGTCGTCGCGGCCGAACCCGTCGCCACCTCGATCGAGGAACTGGCGCGGCGCTACGCCGAGGAGATCCGCCGCGCCCAGCCCGACGGGCCCTATCACCTGCTCGGCTGGTCGCTGGGTGGTGCGATCGCGCACGCGGTGGCGGTGCGGTTGCAGGAACAGGGCGCGCACGTGGCGCTGCTGGCCATGATGGACAGCGCCGCGGGCACCCCACCCATCAGCGCACCGAACGCCGTCTCCGCACCCGGTGAGCTGATGGCCGATCTGCTCGGTGGCTGGCGTGAACTGTTCGATCTCGGCGACGCGGTCACCGCGAGCACACCGGAGCAGGCCTGGCAGGTCGTGCGCGAACAGATCACCGGGACCGGCCTGTTCACCGCCGAACAGGTCGACCGCGTGATGCGCAGTTTCGACACGGCGGGCACCCTCGCCGAAACCTACCGTCCCCGTGTCTTCGACGGTGACCTGGTGTTCTTCACCGCGGGCAAGGATCGCCCCGACCCGGCGGCCATCGCCGGTACGTGGCAACCGCACATCACCGGAACCCTGCACAACACCGTCGTCGACGCACGGCACCTCGAGTTGACGCACCCGTCCGCACTGGCCGTCATCGGCCCCCTCCTCGAAGGATTCATGTCCTCATGACCACTGCGCAGAACCTCCGCCTCGACGACGGCCGCACCGTGAGCTGCACCAGCCCGGCCGAAGCCCGCATGCTCTGGAACGAGATGGTGGCCGACGGCTTCTACCGGCAGGCCGCGGCCACCCTGCGGCCCGGTGACCTCGTCGTCGACATCGGCGCCAATATCGGGCTGAGCGCGATGATGTTCGCCGACACCGATTCCGCGATTCGGGTGATCGCGGCCGAGCCCGCCCCCGCGACCTACGACTGCCTGCGCCGCAACATGGCCGCCCACGTGCCCGACGGCGTCGCCCTCGAGGTCGCGGTCGGCGCCGCGCCCGGCGTGCTGCCGTTCACCTGGTACCCCCGGGCCACGGCGAACTCGAGCCTGTACGCCGATCGCGCCGCCGACGACGAGGCGACCGCGATCTTCCTGCGCAACAGCGGCCTGCCCGACGACGCGATCTCGCTGATCACCCGCGGCCTGCACGACGGCGAACAGATCGATGTCGAGGTCACCACGGTGTCGGCGATCCTGGCCGCCCACGACACCACCGCCGAGATCGGCGTGCTCAAGATCGATGTCGAGCGCGCCGAATTCGATGTGCTGCTCGGCATCACCGAAGCGGACTGGTCCCGGATCAGAGCGGTCGTGGCCGAGGTCCACGACTACCACGGGCGCCTCGGCGAGTTCTGCAAGGTCCTCGACGCGCACGGGCTCAGCCCGCGAACCCGCCAGGACCCGTCCCTGGCGGGCACCGAACTGCACGAGGTCTACGCCGTGCGCGCCTAGTCCCCGGACCACTCGCTCGCGGACGCCGCCACCGCCGCGGCGGCGTCCGCGGCCCGGCGCGCGTCCGCCGCGGTGACCGGTTCGTGGGTGACGAACAGCCGATGGAACACCGGGGCCAGGGCGAAGCGGACGATCTCGACCGGATCGGGGACCGGCGCGATCTCGCCCCGGGCGACGGCCCGCTCGACGAGGACCGCCGCCTCCCGGTGCCGGGCCGCGTAGAAGGAGCGCAGCGCGGCCGCCGCCTCCGGATGCTGCATGCCCGCCGCGACGAAAGCACCGGCCACACTGCCGGATTCGGGATCGGTGAACCCGGTGCGCAGCAACTCGGTGAGCGCGCGCAGATCCCCGGTCAGGCTGCCGGTGTCGGGGATCGACCAGGGTTGCTCGCCTGCCCGGTCGAGCGCGTCGGCCACCAGCCCTTCGGGCCCACGCCAACGGCGGTACACCGTGGTCTTGTGCACCCCGGCGCGCCGGGCGACGGCCTCCACCGTCAGCCCGGCGTAACCGTGTTCGGCGAGTTCCTCGGCGGTCGCGTCGAGCACGGCCTCCCTGACCCGGGCGCTACGGCCACCCGGCCGACGTTTCGTTTCCAAAAACAACTCCTGTTGCGTTAGTAAGTGGTCCTTGCTACGTTAAAGCTACACAAGTTGCGATTGGAGCGTTGTTTGACCACTCAGCTGTCCCTGCACGGCGTATCGAAGTCCTACGCGGGCAGGCCGGTGCTCGACACCGTGTCCGCCACCATCCGGCCGGGTGAACGGGTCGGGATCGTCGGCGAGAACGGATCGGGCAAGTCGACGCTGCTTCGGCTGCTGGCCGGCCTGGAGACCGCCGACGCGGGTGCCGTCACGGTGACCGCCGACAACGGCATCGGGCACCTCGCGCAAACGCTGTCCGGCACCACCGTGGGCGGGGCCGTCGAGGCGGCGCTGGCGGAACTGCGCGCCTGGGAACGCGGGATGCGCGAAGCCGCCGAAGCCCAGGACATGGACCGGTTCGGTGACCTGCTCACCCGCTTCGAAGCCCGCGACGGCTACGTCGCCGACGCCCGGGTCGACGCGGCCCTGCACGGCCTCGGCCTGGCCGGAATCGATCGCGATCGAGCGCTCGCCACCCTCTCCGGCGGCGAGCGCGCCCGCCTCGGGCTCGCCTGCCTGCTGGCGGCCTCACCCGAGGTACTGCTGCTCGACGAGCCCACCAACCACCTCGACGAGGCGGCACTGACCTGGCTGGAGAACCGGTTGCGTACCCATCGCGGCACCGTCGTCGTGGTATCGCACGACCGGGACTTCCTGGACCGGGTGGTGACCGCCGTCATCGATGTGGCCGACGGGACACTCACCCGCTTCGGTGGTGGCTACAGCGGTTTCCTCGACGCGAAGGCCGCGGCCCGGATCCGCTGGGAACAGGACTACGCGCGGTGGTGCGAGGAGATCACCCGGCTCGAGGAGTTCGCCTCGACCACCGCGACGCAGGTGGCGCACGGCCGCGCAATGACCGACAACAACAAGATGGCCTACGACCGCAACGCGGGCCGGGTGCAGAGTTCGGTCGCCTCGCGGGTGCGCCGCACCGCCGAACAGCTGCGCCGCCTGCGCGCCGACCCCGTGCCGTGCCCGCCGCAGCCCTTGCGCTTCCGCGGCCGGTTCGCCACGGCGGGACAGGGTCGCGGGTTCGCGGTCGGTGCGATGACGGTGGGTCCGCGCGACCGGCTGCTCATCCACGGACCCAACGGTGCCGGGAAGTCGACACTGCTCGACGCCGTATATGCCGCGGCACCGGAACGGGTCGGCTACCTGCGCCAGGACGAGCCGTTCGACCCGGACCGCACCGTCGTGGAGACCTACGGATTCGGCCGCGCCGCTCTGCTCGCCACCGGGTTGTTCGATCCGGAATCGTTCGACCGCCCGGTGGGTACGTTGTCGGAAGGGCAGCGGCGCAGGCTGGCCCTGGCGCGTGTCCTCGCCGGTGAGCACGACCTGCTGCTGCTCGACGAACCGACCAACCACCTCTCGCTCACCCTGGTCGACGAGGTGGAACGCGCCCTGCACGAATACCGGGGTGCGGTGGTGGTCGTCTCGCACGACCGCGCGCTGCGCCGCCGGTTCCGGGGAGTACAGAAGGGAATCCAGGACTGTGCCTGACATCGTGACAGTGGTGGAGGTCGACGGCGCGCCCTATGGCGTCACCGTCGGACCGGACGACGCGCTGTGGTTCACCATGGCCACCCAGGGCGCGCTCGGGCGCTACCGGGACGGAGTGGTCGACACGATCACCCTCGACCCGGCCGACGGACAACCCACCGTCCTGGTGACCGGGCCCGACAACGCAGTGTGGTTCACCGAGTTCCGTGGCGGACGGCTCGGCCGCGTCGCGGAGCAGGGCAGCGTCACCAGCATCGCGCTGGACGGACCCTACGGATTGTGCGTCGGTCCGGGCGGACTGTGGTTCACCGAGTTGTCCAGCGGTCGTGTCGGGCGGATCGCGGCCGACGGCGGTATCGACCGGGCCGAGGTCGACGGCATGCCGTCCATGATCACCGCCGGTCCCGACGGAGCCGTGTGGTTCACCGTGAACCAGGGCAATGCGATCGGGCGGGTCGACACGGATCTCACGGTGACCCGGTACCCCTTGCCGACGCCGGCCGCCGCGCCGGTCGGCATCACCGCGGGCCCCGACGGCGCGCTGTGGTTCACCGAGATCGGCGCCGGGGCCATCGGCCGGATCGCGGTGGACGGCACGATCACCGAATTCCCGCTGCCCGACCCGGCGGCCCGCCCACACGCGATCGTCACCGGACCGGACGGCGCCCTGTGGTTCACCGAATGGGCGAGCGGGCGGCTCGGCAGACTCACGACCGACGGCACCGTCAGCCACCTCGACCTGCCCGGCGAGGAACCGCACGGCCTCACCGTCGACCGCGCGGGCCATCTCTGGATAGCCATGGAATCCGGTGCGCTGGTGGAGGTTTCCCCCTGACGATCAGGGTGTGGTGAGAGCCTTCACCACCGCGGTACCGAAACCGAGATCGTTGCTGGAGGCCATCCGCGTGTAGGTGCCGCCGGTCTGCTGAGAGAGGGTCTGCAGCGTCTGGGTGCCTTCCCCGCCGATCACGATGACATCGATGCGGACGGGCCTGCCCGCGTCGGTCGCGGCCGTGATCTGGCTGAGCAGTGCCGGTCCGGTCAGCGACGAATCGTCGTCGGGACCGTCGGTGATCAGCAGGATCGAATTCGTGCGGCCGGGGGAGTAGGCGGCCACGGCGGCGCGATAGGCGGCCAGCACGCTCGGATAGGCCTGGTCGGCGCTGACCTGGGTCGCCTTCGTGGAGGTGACCGCGGAACCGAACGCATTGCGCTGGGTGTCGCTGAGCAGCGCGGTCGGGACCTGCACCTGATAGGGGTTGGTGCCGTCGAGGTTCTTGCCGAAGGTCCACAGCCCGAGGCCGAAGTCCGGCGGGATCACCTGCAGGGTCGAGGCGAGGGCGGCGCCCGCGTTGGCCAGGCGGGTGGTCGACCCGTCGGCCGTGCTCATCGACGAGGACACGTCGAGCAGCACGGTGGCGTTCACCCCGAGTACCGGGTTGGCGAGGGTCGACTGGACCTTCTGCAGCGCGCCCTTGGGCGGGTTGGCCGGTGCCGAGCCGATCGCGGGGCCGAAACCGTCGGCGGCCAGCGCGGCCGCCTGCTCGGGGGCACGCAGGAAGTCGATGAAGCGCGACGCGATCAGGTTCTGGGTCTTGTCCACCCACGGGCCCGACAGCAGCGCCGCCGGGTAGTCGGCCACCGGGGCACTGCCCGCGGGCCGGTAGGCGGTGAGCCCGCCGGTGCCCAGTTGCTGCTGGGTTGCGGCCACGGCGTGCACCGCGTCGGCGGTGGGGTCGGCGGTGATCTCGGACATGGCGGTCATCAGGTCGGCCGGGGTGGGCGCGCCCGCGGCCAGCCCGGAGATCGCCGCGACGACCTGCCCGTCGCCCGCGGCCTGCTCGCTCAGTGGTTCGGTGCCCGAGACCGCGGCCCCGATCGACGCCGCGGCGGCGGTGGTGGCGTCACCGGCGGGCAGCGCCATCCGCAGCCCACCCCAGCCGGACAGGCCGAGCTCACCGAGCGAGCCCTGCTGCAACCGGGGCAGATCCGCCCAGGTGATCTGGTGCTGCTCGAGCACCTGGCGCAGCGCCTCGGGTACGCCGAGCACGATCGGGCTGGTGGCGATCGAGGCGGGCGAGCCCTCGATCAGACCGGGCACCCGAACCAGATCGATGGACCGGCTCGAATCGGCGATCCACAGCCCGGGCTTCGGGCCCAGCGCCGGATCCCACTGGGCCGCGTCGGCCAGACCGGCGACCAGCGCCGCCGACGGCCGCGCGGACACCTTCACCTGCGCGCAGTGATCACGCACCCGCGGCTTGCTCGCGTTGTAGGTATCGGCCGCCGCGCGGACCGGCCCGGCGATGGCCGGATCGACGGTGACGTCGAGCGAGGCGGGCCCCTCGACGCACTCGGCGGCCGCCGCGACATCGGTCGAATCGGCGCGATCACTGAACTGGAACCACGCGAACACGGCCACCAGCACGAGCACGAGTACCGACGCCGCGATAACCGGACCTTTGCTGATACTCCGAGATCTGGTCCCGCTGCGATGTGTACCCACGCGGCAAGTTTAAGGACCTGTGACGTCGGGACCGCAGCCGAGCGGTGTCCCGGCTGTTCGCCCAGGTCACAGCACCGGGGCCGGGTGCCCGAACGGACACCCGGCCCCGATGAAGTCACTCGCGGATCACCCGGCCGCGGTCGAACTCACGGCCACCCCAGACCCCCGACTGGCCGGTGCTCGCCGCGTACTCGGTGCACCCCGCGAGCAGCGGGCAACCGGCGCAGATCCGGCGGGCGTAGTCGAAGTCCTGCGACGGGTACGGGAACCACGCCTCGTGGTTCGGGTCACCCCGGCAGGCGGCGCGGTGCCACTGCCCCGAATCGGACAGGGTCAGCAGGGTGGTCAGGGCGAGGTCGGTGGTGGTCACGGCGCGTACTCCTTCCAGATCCGGCGCTGCGTGCGGGCGAGCGGGTCGGGAGCCTTGGGCTCCCACAGCAGCCGCATCCCCGCCTCTTCGGGGGTGCGGTCAGCCTTGGACGTATTGCAGGGGGCGCAGCAGGCCACGAGATTGCCCCAGGTGTTGGGGCCGCCCCGGCTGCGCGGGCGGATGTGGTCGACGGTCTGCGCCCAGCTCGCGCAGTAGCCGCAGCGGTGCTTGTCGCGGCGCAGCACCCCGGCCAGCGTGGCGCGGCTGGCCTCGTCGACCGGGGCGACGTGGCCCAGGTAGACGTAGCGCAGCAACCGGACGGTCTCGGGCAGCGCGATCACCAGGTGCTGTGACCGGATCGGGAACCGCGGCGCCCGCTCGATGACGGTCTCCGCGGCACCGCTGATCAGCAGTGTCACGGCCCGGTCGGCGGTGATCTCGTCGAGGGCCTCGTAGCTGGCGTTCAGCACGAGCACCCTGGTGCGTATCCAGGTGTCGGAAGTGGGCGCCATCGGGTCGACGGCATGACGGATCGTCATGGGAATCACCATGTTTTCCAGAGAAGTGAACGAGAGGCCGGAGCTGGGTGGGGCCGCGTCAGCGGGCGAACAGGAGACGGGCCATAGCGCCGGTCGCCGCGTCGCGCGACTCGCCGTGGGCCTTGTCGGCACCGCGATAGCCGATACTCGACTGTCGTTGTGGCACACGATGTTTCATGGCCGTCTCCTCCTCTCGAAAGCTCTCGTCGCTACCGCCGGTGCGAAATCACCGGCGTGGAATTCATGGTGGCAGACCAGCCGCCGATTGTCGGCTGATTTATTTCCGGTAACGGCTCAGAGGTTGCCCGCCTCGTGGTCGAGCCGGCGGGCGACGAGGTCGCGGGCGGATTCACGCAGGGCGGGACGGAACCCGCTGGGGTAGACCGGGTCCGCCGGGGCGTACTGCTTCAGCACCTCCTTGGCGAGGGTGATCTTGTGGACCTCGGTGGGCCCGTCGGCGATGGCCATGACCTCGGCGTAGGTGGTCATGTCGAGGAACGGCAGGTCGGTGCTGACACCCATCGCGCCGTGCAGGTGCAGGGCGCGGCGGGCGATGTCGTTCATGACCGTGGGCATGGCCACCTTGATGGCCGCGATGTCCTTGCGCACGGCGCGGTAGTCCTGGGCTCGGTCGATGCGCCAGGCGGTGCGCAGCACCAGCAGCCGGAACTGCTCCATCTGGATCCAGCTGTCGGCGATGCGTTCCTGGGTCATCTGGAAACCGCCGAGCACCCCCTTGCGGGCGGGCCGCGAGACCGCGCGCTCGCACATCATGTCGAACGCCTTGCGGACCAGCGCCACGGTGCGCATGGCGTGATGCACCCGCCCGCCGCCGAGCCGGGTCTGCGCGACGACGAACCCGTCACCCTCGCCGCCGAGCAGATGATCGGCGGGCACCCGCACATCGGTGAACCGCAGGTGACCCTCGTGCTCGCTGAACCCGGGCACCGTGAAGTTGCGCACCAGCTCGATGCCGGGGGTATCGGCCGGGACGATGAACATCGACAGCCGCCGGTGCGGTTCGGCGCCGGGATCGGTCACCAGCATCACGATGTGGAAGGTGGCGAATTCGGCGACCGAGTTGAACCACTTCTCACCGTTGATCACCCACTCGTCCCCGTCGCGCACCGCGGTGGTGCGGAACGCCGTGGGGTCCGAGCCGCCGGTGGGCTCGGTCATCGCGTAGCAGGACCCGATCTCGCCGTCGAGCAGCGGCTGGAGATACTTCGCCTTCTGCTCCTCGGTCCCGAAGTGCGCCAGGATCTCGGCATTGCCGGAATCCGGTGCCTGACAACCGAACACGAGCGGCGCCCACATCGAGGTCCCCAGCACCTCGTTGAGCAGCGCCAGCTTCAGCTGACCGTAGCCGGGCCCGCCGAGCTCGGGTCCCAGATGACAGGCCCACAGCCCCTGATCCTTGACCTGCCGCTGGAGGGGTCGCAGCAGTGCCCGGATCTCGGGGTCGGCCCGGTTGTAGGGGTTGGGGTAGACCAGATCCAGCGGCTCGACCTCGGTGTGGACGAACTCCGCGACCCAGTCGAGCTTGCGCTGGTAGTCCGGATCGGTCTCGAAATCCCACGCCATGGTCAGCCTTTCGTGTTGTCGCCCGCGGCCAGCAGCCCGGACAGGACGGTCTCGGTGAGGAGGTCGGCGATCTCGGCGGGGGAGTGCTCGCCCCGTTCGCGATACCAGAGGGCCAGCGAGTCGAGCATGCCCAGGATGCCCCGGGTGACGACGTGATCGGCGCTGCGCAACTGCCCCGCGGCGTGCCCGGCGTCGATCACCTCCTGCCACCGGCCGCGCAGCCGGTCGCGCAACTGCTGGAGTTCGGCCGCGCGCGCACCGGTGAGGGCGGTGGCGTCGCGCAGGTGCACCGTGACCGCACGACGGTGGGTGATGATCAGCTCCACCTGGCCGCGGATCAGCAGCCGCAGGATCAGGACCGGATCGGCGGCGGTGGCGACGAGACGTTCGGCCTCGGCCAGCAGCAGCCGGGTGTAGCCGCCGAGGATCTGCCACAGCAGCTCTTCCTTGGACCCGATGTGGTAGTACAGCGCGCCCCGCTGCACATCGGCTCTGGCGCCGATCTCGGCGACGCCGGTGGCGTGGAAACCACGCTCGGCGAAGAGCTCGAGCGCCGCCGCGTGGATGCGCGCGGCGGTATCGGCCGCGTCGTGCCCGGTGGCGGGTGGGCGGCCGCGGCGGCGGACCGGAGAACCCGGCTCACCGGGGTGCGCGACGGTCACCGTGCCTCCGCTCCGGCCGGGCGTGTGGCGCCCGTCACCGAGTAATGTTCCGATCAGTACATTAAATCGCGGCGGGCCTACAATCAAGAGGTGGTCCGCCACGCCCACCTCACCGGTCGGTGAGTCGGCGTGGCGGAATGGATATCGCCCGCTGGGCGTTTCGACCCACACGGGACGTCACCGCTACCCACGGGTAACATGACATCCGACTTTCCCACCCGGCTATCTCAAAAGTGAGGCAGTAGATGACAGAGCGGATTCAGGTCGGCGGGCTCCAGGTGGCCGGCGTTCTCCACGATTTCATCGTGAACGAGGCGCTCCCCGGTACCGGCGTGGACTCCGCCGCGTTCTGGGCAGGCGCCGAGCAGGTCATCAACGACCTCGCGCCGCGCAACCGTGCCCTGCTGGCCGAACGCGACGAGATCCAGGGCAAGCTCGACGCCTGGCATCAGGAGAGCCCCGGCACCGGTTACGACAAGGGCGCCTACAAGCAGTTCCTGACCGAGATCGGTTACCTGCGTCCCGAGCCCGCGCCGTTCCAGATCGGCACCGGCAACGTCGACGCCGAGATCGCCACCACCGCGGGCCCGCAGCTCGTGGTGCCGGTGATGAACGCGCGCTTCGCGATCAACGCCGCCAACGCGCGCTGGGGTTCGCTCTACGACGCGCTCTACGGCACCGACGCCATCTCCGAGGCCAACGGCGCCGAGAAGGGCACCGGCTACAACCGCGTGCGCGGCGACAAGGTCATCGAGTGGGGCCGCAACTTCCTCGACGACGCCGTCACCCTGATCACCGGCTCGCACATCGGTTCCTCGTACTACAAGATCGTCGACGGCGAGCTCGAGATCGGTCTCGAGGACGGCACCGACATCGGCCTGGCCGACCCGTCGCAGCTGGTGGGCTACCTCGGTGACCCCGAGGCCCCGACCTCGGTGCTGCTCAAGCACAACGGCCTGCACATCGAGATCCAGATCGACGCGAACTCCCCGATCGGCTCGACCGACACCGCGGGCGTCAAGGACATCGTGCTCGAGTCCGCGCTCACCACCATCATGGACTTCGAGGACTCGGTCGCCGCGGTCGACGCCGAGGACAAGGTCGCCTGTTACCGCAACTGGCTCGGCCTGAACAAGGGCGACCTGGCCGAAGAGGTCACCAAGAACGGCAAGACCTTCACCCGCACCATGAACCCCGACCGCGTGTTCACCGCGCTCGACGGTTCCGAGCTGGTGCTGCACGGCCGTTCGCTGCTGTTCGTGCGCAACGTGGGCCACCTGATGACCTCCGACGCGATCATCGACGCCGAGGGCAACGAGGTGCCTGAGGGCATCCTCGACGGCCTGGTCACCTCGCTGATCGCCGTGCACTCGCTCAACGGCACCGCGAAGCTGGCCAACAGCCGCACCGGCTCGGTCTACATCGTGAAGCCGAAGATGCACGGCCCCGACGAGGCCGCGTTCACCAACGAGCTGTTCGGCCGGATCGAGGACGTCCTCGGCCTGACCCGCAACACCCTCAAGGTCGGCATCATGGACGAGGAGCGCCGCACCACGGTCAACCTCGCCGCGTCCATCGAGGCCGCCAAGGACCGCGTGGTGTTCATCAACACCGGCTTCCTCGACCGCACCGGCGACGAGATCCACACCTCCATGGAGGCCGGGCCGATGGTCCGCAAGGCCGAGATGAAGACCCAGACCTGGATCACCTCCTACGAGGACTGGAACGTCGACACCGGCCTGGCCAAGGGCCTGCCCGGCAAGGCCCAGATCGGCAAGGGCATGTGGGCCATGCCCGACCTGATGGCAGGCATGCTCGAGCAGAAGATCGTCCACCCCAAGGCCGGCGCCAACACCGCCTGGGTGCCCTCGCCGACCGCCGCTACCCTGCACGCCACCCACTACCACCAGGTGGACGTGTTCAAGCGCCAGTCCGAGATCGCCAAGGGCGGCCCGCGCGCCACCGTCGACCAGATCCTGGAGATCCCCCTGGCCCAGTCCACCGACTGGTCCGACGAGGAGAAGCGCCAGGAGCTCGACAACAACTCCCAGGGCATCCTGGGCTACGTCGTGCGCTGGATCGACCACGGTGTCGGCTGCTCGAAGGTGCCCGACATCAACGACATCGGCCTCATGGAAGACCGTGCCACCCTGCGCATCTCGAGCCAGCTGGTCGCCAACTGGCTGCGCCACGGCATCGTCACCGAAGCCGACGTGGTCGCCAGCCTCGAGCGCATGGCCCCCGTCGTCGACCGCCAGAACGCCAACGACCCGAACTACCGCCCGCTGGCCCCGAACTTCGACGACAACATCGCCTTCCAGGCCGCCAAGGAACTGGTCCTCGAAGGCACCAAGCAGCCCAACGGCTACACCGAGCCGATCCTGCACCGCCGTCGTCGCGAGTACAAGGCCGCGCAGAAGTAGCGGCATCGGACGTGTGAAAAGTAGCTCCTAGCAGCACTTTTCGCTGACGGCCCCGCACGGAGAGTTCCGTAGCGGGGCCGTCGTCGTTGGAGATCACCGTGACACGGCAACCGATCGCAATGATCCGCCACCGGACCGTCCGCAGTACCCGCATATGTCGGTCGGGCGTGAGAACTAATCCAGCGTGGTCAGCGACGTTTCTTCTGGTTTGCGCGACCGCGGTTGGGCGGACGCTTCTGCCTCTCACCTCCTGGGCTGGGAGGGTTGGCCGTCAGGTATTCGATCAGCTTTCCTGTTGCCTCGCGAGATCGGTCCGCGTGCGGAACGCGAGATGCCATCGATGCGGCTGGAATATCAGCACCCGGGGTTGCGACAGGTCTCGGGCCTATCCGCAGATGTTCAGGGACATTCCGCAACAGAGTGGTCAGGGCGCGGGAGAGGCCTTCTCCTTTGGAGCTCACCGAGATCGGATAGGTCGCTGCTCGAACCTTCGGTCCATCTCTGTACTCTCGCTTGGCGGAGCCGAGAACAGCCTTTCGGTCGAGTATGTCGAGCTGATCGTCCCTGAGAACTTCTCCTTGGTAGATCTCCAGGTCGCTGATACAGGGTCCCCGCTCAGGTCGTTGCGGGTAGAACCCCGTGTGGGGGTAGAAGACGATCTCACCGCTGGTGGTGAGGAGCAAGAAGTTGACTTCTTGATGGTCAGGGCAGCTCCAGATCACTTCGCGACTCAAGATCCAGCAGTGGTGCCCGTCGAACACACTGGTTTCGATATCGGCCCGAAGGCATGCTGCAACGACCGTGCCGGCGTACGCACGGAGGCGTTCCGGGTCAAGCTCGGAGCGTTCGTAGGCAAGCTCCCGCGCGGTGTGTGTCCGTGGCATCGGTACCTCGACCGTCTGTAGACGTCGTTCTCGGGCACTGCTGTTCGACGATGTCCGAGAACACGCCGGCTAGCTCTTGGCTCCGCATTTGTCGTTGGTGCATCGACCGTCCTCAGTACACGTCGCGCCGCACTCGTTGCATTTCTTCGCCACTGCCATCGCCTCTCTACCGGCGTCCTGGTCGGACGCGATCCAGCCGTAGGCGAGTGTACGACCGCTGAGGACACCGGACTTCTACTTCTGACGAGATCGATCGGGCTACTGTCGACCTCGTGGATCGGCCATCCCGTGCCGTGGCGGCATGGGTGACGATCGACGGCACGCACTACGTCACGTCGTTGCCTCAGCGAGTCAGTGCCGCAAAGCATTTGAGCTCACCGTCGCGGTCGGGGGCTACTCGTAGATAGTCGAAAGGGCCGTCGATCGGATCGATTCCACTGACGTGTCGAATCTGTAGTGAAGTCGCTCTTCCGATCAGGTTCAAGACGACGGACTCGGCGATTACGTGGTTGACGTGTACGAGATAGTTCTCCGTGGCGAGATCGGTGATATCGACGATCAACTCGACCGATCTCGCACTGGGTTCCACCACCGAGCCGGCCCTCGCCGTAAACCCCGCGGGCGGGACTCCTGATGGCCCGTGGAACGGCTTCAACAGCCTGCGCAAAGCGATCCCACTGCCGCTGGGTACGGGGTCGTACCATGCAATGCTGGTGCCATGCCCCGTGTGATGCGGCTCAAATCTCGACGCGAGATTATTCGGGCGACCGGCCAAGAAGAACGTCCGTGTGAAAGGCGCGCCCCAATCGCTGAGTTCTGGGGGAACAACACCGCCGAACAGCCACTCGCCCTGCTCTGGGTGGCCCGCCAAGTCTTCCCACCCATTTCGAGAGCATCGACATGGCCGCGGAAACCAAGCATTTCTACCCCAACGCTTCTTCGGCATCGACCTCACCGACACTCAAGTCACCGACCTGCTCGCTGCTCGCTGGTAACACGATCCGAGGTCGGGGGAGATCGGCACATCGCTGTTTCCACCCTGCGTTATCCACGGAATCCGGTTGAACCATCTGGGCGATTCCCCGATGGTTCCGGGGTGGCGGCAGGCTGGGTCATGTCTCCCGATCGCGTCCCCCGGTTCTTGCCCGGTAGGCCGTAGGGCCGGGCGTCATGTTCGCCGTGGCGGTGACTGTCGGTGATCGGCATCAGAAATGGCACTCTCTCGCAACGGCGGGATATCCGGTCAGTAATGCGTCGAGGAATGCATGCCGACGCCGGCGTCGGACGGTCTCCGCGAGTCGACTATCACGGACCGCGTCGAAGACTTCCGTCAGCGGTGGCGAGTTGCAGGATCTTGTCGCGTTTTGCGTCGCTCGATGTTCGCGCGGTTCAGATCGCCGTCGTAGTGTGCGGCGACTTTCGGGTCCATCACCCGCCGCCACAGGGGTGGGACGGTGGCCAGCAGGATCATGGTCGGGTAGCCCGCGGGCAGTTGGGGGGCTTCGTCGTCGGAGCGGAGGGTCTGGTAGCGGCGGCCGGGGTTGGCGTGGTGGTCGCTGTGGCGTTGCAGGTGGAACAGGAAGATGTTGGTGACCAGCCGGTCGCTGTTCCAGCTGTCACGAGGTGTGCAGCGTTCGTAGCGTCCGTTGGGACGGCGGCGGCGTAGCAGGCCGTAGTGCTCGACGTAGTTGACCGTTTCGAGTAGCCCGATGCCGATCGCGGCCTGCACGATCAGCCAGGGGATGAGCGCTGGACCCCAGATCGCGATGAGTGTGCCGAACAGGACCGCGCTCATCGCCCATGCCTGCAGGATGTGGTTGTGCGGGCTCCACCAGCCGCGGTCGCGCCTGCGTAGACGATCTCGTTCGAGTGTGTAGGCCGAGCGGAAGCCGCCGGATATCGAGCGTGGCAGGAACCGCCACAGCGATTCGCCCAGGCGAGCGCTGGCCGGATCCTCGGGTGTGGCGACCCGGACGTGGTGGCCGCGGTTGTGCTCGACGAAGAAGTGGCCGTAGGCGGATTGGGCGAGGGCGATCTTGGCCAGCCAGCGTTCGGATCGTTCGATCCGGTGTCCGAGTTCGTGGGCGGCGTTGATCCCGATGCCGCTGACCAGCCCGACGGTGGCCGCCAGGCCGAGTTTGTCGACCAGGTCGAGTTCGTCACCGGTCCACATCGCGCACGCGATCACCAGGCCGATCAGCTGGATCGGCAGGAACAGGAAGGTGCACCATCGGTAGTAGCGGTCGTTCGACAGCGCCGTGTAGTCCTCGTCGCGTGGGTTGGTGCCGTCTTCGCCGACGATCCAGTCCACCAGCGGAATGGCGATCAACACGATGACAGGGCCGATCCACCAGAACGCCTCGATGCCGGTTCGGTAGACGAGCTGGGATGGGAGGAGCGCGCAGGCGGGCGCGATCAGTCCCAGGGCCCACAGGTAGCGCTTCGGGTCGGTCCGGCTCGGTGGCTGGTCCATCCTCGGCTCCGAACTTCGGGAACGTGATCGATGCGACTATCAGATTTCATCGCGTCGAGAACCCTGTTCGTTAACCAGCCGATAGCTGACCTGTCGCCCGCGGGCACCGGCGTCAGGCGGTCGCGGTGTCCGGCTTCTGCCTGCCTGCGCGGGCTTGCAGGTCGGCGTCGATCTCGGCGAAATCGCGGTCCTTGGTCTCCGGGACGAGGCGGTAGACGAAAGCCAGCGCGATCAGGCACACGACGGCGAAGATCAAGAACACCGGTCCCGATCCGAGTGCTCCGGTGAGCGGCAGGAACGCCGTCGACATGACGAAGTTCGACAGCCAGCTCAGCGCCGAGCCCGCGCCCGAGCCCTGGGCCTGCGCATCGGGCGGGAAGACCTCCCCGAGAATCACCCAGAACACCGGACCCATGCCGATGGCGAAGGACGACACGAACACCAGCATGCACACCAGCAGCGTCACCGAGCCGAGGTCGACGAGGAACGCGATACCGAGCAGCGCCACCGAGATCCCCATGCCGGTCAGCGAGATCAGCAGCAGCGGCCTGCGTCCGAGCTGGTCGATCAAGCGCAGCGAGACGAAGGTCATCGCGAGATTCACCGCGCCGATGATGACCGAGTAGATGATCGAGTTGGACGCGCCGAGCCCGGTCTCCTCCATGATCGTCGGCGCGTAGTAGAGCACGGTGTTGATGCCGACGAACTGCTGCAGTGCGGCGAGCCCCAGGCCGACGACCAGCGCCGGGCGCACCCGTGGCGCCAGCAACGCCCGCCACCCCTTGTGCTCTGTTTCCTTGTCCTGCTGCTGTTTGCGCTGTCGTTCCTCGTCGTCGCGGCGATAGCGCTGCATCACCGACTCCGCGCCCTCCGGGCCGGTGACCGAGGCGATCGCCGCCCGCGCCTCCTCGGTACGTCCCTGCGCGATCAACCAGGTCGGCGTCTCGGGCAGCCGCACCACGATCACCGCGAGCACGACGGCCGGAATCGCACCGACCCAGAACATCGCCCGCCAGTCACCGCTGCCGCTGAAGGCGAGGTTCACCAGGTACGCGACGAGCATGCCGACTGTTTGCAGCAGCTGGTTGAGCGTGAGCATGCGGCCGCGGATCTGCGCAGGGGAGATCTCGCTCAGATAGGTGGGAACCAGCGCCGAGGCGATACCGACGCCCAGGCCCATGATCAGGCGGCCGAGCAGCAGGACGGTGAAGTCCGTGGCCAGCGCCGACACGATGAATCCCACCGCGAACAGCACCCCGGCGCCGCCGAGCACCAGCTTGCGGCCGAATCGGTCGGCCAGTCCGCCGGTGACAGACGCCGACACCATCGCGCCCAGCAGCAGGATGCTGGTCACCAGGCCCTGCTGGCCGTCGTCGAGGTCGAGGTCGCCGCGGATGTAGAGCAGTGCGCCGGAGATGATGCCGGTGGCGTAGCCGATCAGGAAGGTGGCGAGGTTGATCCACAGTCCCCACCGAGCGACCATGCGCAATCCCGCGCGGGGGATCTCCTCCGCCATCTCACGCCTCCCGGTCGGGCAGGCCGGTCGCGCTCCAGCCGTCCGGGCCGAGGCTTCCTGCCGCGTATTCGCCCATGGGGACCTTGTTCTCGCGCCACGCCTGGCGAACCGGTTCGATGATCCGCCAGCACTGCACGGCCATGTCGCCGCGGACCGACAACGGCGGGATGCCCTCCAGAATGCCCACGAGCACGTATCCGTAGGGCGGGAGCGCGCCCGCGCCGAACTCGCCCGCCAAGCTCACCGGATCGATGTCCAGCGAGTTGCCCGGCCCGCTGATGTTCACATCGAGCGCGAGCGTGTTGGTGCCGAGCGGGATGCCGATGTGGAGCCGGTTGGGTTGTGCGTTGCCGGTCAGGCCGGTCGGAACGTGCTGGGGCGGCTGGAAGGTGACGGTCACCTCGGTGCGGGGCGAGCCCAGCGATTTTCCCGAGCGCACCCGGAACGGCACACCGGCCCAGCGCCACGTGTCGATCGCGAGCACCAGCTCGGCGAAGGTCTCGGTATTGCGGGACGGGTCGATGCCGTCCTCGTCCACGAAGGACGGCACCTGACGGCCGTCGATCTCGCCGGCGGTGTAGCGCGCGCGTCGGCTGTAGCGGATCGGGTCGTCGTCCCAGATGTGAGTCGCCCGCAGGATCTGTGCCTTTCCGTCGCGCACATCCTCGCCCGCCAAGGACGGCACGGGCTCCATGGCGAACAGTGCCAGCACTTCGAGCAGGTGGCTCTGGATCATGTCCGCCATCGCGCCGGTGCCGTCGTAGAAGGCGGCGCGCCCCTCCAGGGTCAGGCTCTCGTCGAAGATCACGTCCACGCTGTGGACGTGCTGGTTGTTGAGCAGCGGTTCGATCACGCGATTGGCGAACCGCACGCCCAGAATGTTGAGCACCGCCGACATGGCGACGAAGTGATCGATGCGGTGCACGTGGTCTTCCGGCACGAGCTGTGTCACCAGGTCGTTGAGCGCGGCGGCGCTGTCGGCGTCGCTGCCGAACGGTTTCTCGATCGCGAGCCGGGTGCCTTCGGGCAGGTCGACGCCGGTCAGCGCACGGCAGGCTTTCTCGGTGATGGCGGGCGGCAGCGCGAAGTAGATGACGAGCTGCCCTTCGCAGGAGCCCAGCAGCGCGCGCAGATCGTCCTCGCCGGTGACGTTCGCGCGCACATACCGAGTGCTGTCGATGACCTCGCGCACCTGGGGCCCGTCGGCATCCACCGTCGCGAAGGACTCGACGACCTGCGATCGCCACCGGTCGTCGTCCCAGTCGTCGAGCGCACTGCCGACGAGCCGAAGCTTGTCCACCCTTCCGGTGCTCAACAGCGCGCCCAGGCCGGGGAGCAGTAGCCGCGCGGTCAGGTCCCCGCTCGCGCCGAGAATGATCAGCGTCTGCTCGGGTGAGGTCTTCGGCTGTGTTGTCGAGTCTGAAGGCATTGTGCTCGGCTCCTGTTGTTCAGAGTGCGACGGGCAATGCGACTGGCTGTTTCGATCCGAAACCGACTGTTTCTCTAGGTAATTCACGACCAGCGAACCCCTACCGCTGTCGTTGTGCTCCGTTTCCCGGAGCGCGCGGCGAGGCGATGGCCGCTGATGTCGCTCGATCGAACTCACGCGGGAAGTACTCTACGTCGCAGACCGGCTGGTGGACGGAATCCGGGGTTCGCGTCATGTACCCGGGCGTGGCTGCCCGGTGCCGTCCTCACGCCGCTCGGCAGAGGTATGGGCGGGAATAGGGCGGGGTGGGTGGCGGTTGCGTCCGGCATGACGAAGCTTGCCGGAACATACGGTGTGTGGCGTGGGTACCTGGGGTTCACTCCCGAGGCCGCGCGGGAGATCGAGGAGTTGGGGTTCGGGGCGGTGTGGCTGGGTGGGTCGCCGCCGGCGGATCTTTCGGTGGCCGAGTCGCTGCTGGAGGCCACGGAATCGTTGACCGTGGGAACCAGCATCGTCAATATCTGGTCGGCGCGGGCCGGTGCGGTGGCGGAGTCCTTCCATCGGATCGAACAGCGGTTTCCCGGGCGGTTGTTGCTCGGCATCGGCGCCGGTCATCGTGAGGCCAACGGGGCGGAGGCGATCAAGCCGTATGACGCGCTGGTGAGTTATCTCGACGAACTCGACGCGGCGGGGGTGCCGCAGGAGAGCCGGGCGCTGGCGGCACTCGGTCCGCGAGTACTGGAATTGGCGCGGGACCGGACCGCCGGTGCGCTGCCGTATCTGGCCCCGCCGGAGCACACCCGCATCGCCCGCGAGGTCGTCGGTGCGGACTCACTGCTCGTCGCCGAGCAGAAGGTGGTCGTCGACGGTGACCCCGAGCGCGCGCGGGCTGTCGCCCGGAAGATGATCCCGATGTATCTGGGGTTGGTGAACTATGTCAGCAATCTGCGGCGGCTCGGCTTCACCGAGGAGGACCTGTCGACTCCGGGCAGCGACCGGCTCATCGACGTTCTCGCGCTTCACGGGGAACCCGACCGGGTGGCTGCCGGGTTGGCCGAGCATCTGGATGCCGGGGCGGGTCACGTCGCGATTCAGGTCCTGAACGAGGACTACCTCGCGGCCCTGCGCAGCTTGGCGACGGTGCTGCCGCTCGCGCGGTGAGGTGACGGGAGCCGGTCGACCCGGGGCTTGTCGCCGGGTCGGGGTTCCCGGTGGGCGGGACTGTATCGGTCGATTGCCCAATTCGTGGGGTGGTGGGTTCGCTCGGCAACTACGGTCCCGCACATGGCTAGCACTCACCGCGTACTCGCGGCTATCGCCCTGGCCGCCGTCCCGTTCGCGGTGGCGGCGCCCGCCCCGGCGGACCCGGTCGTGAACAAGGTCGTGGTCATCGGTATCGACGGCACGCTGTGGAGTGAGGTGTCGGCGGCCGATGCCCCGAACCTCGACCGGCTGGCCGCCGAGGGCACCCTGGCACGCACGTCCATCGCCCCGCACACCACGATGTCGTGCGTCTCGTGGGCGACGGCGCTGACCGGCGTGTGGGATACCAAGCACGGGATCCAGGACAATGGGTCCACCTGCAACGCAGGGCCTTTCGCGCAATATCCGACGGTGTTCACGCAGGTGGAGCGGGAGCGTCCGGCCTTGTCGACGGCCTCCATCGGCACCTGGGACACGATCGGCATGATCGCGCGGACCGGCAGTCCGCACGCCGACCGTGTGTCGGTCACCCAGCTCGACCCCACCGGTGCCGGGATCTGCGAGACCACCGCCGATTCCGCCGCCACCGCGGAGGCTGTCACGGCCATCACCGAAGACGGGACCGATCTGCTGTTCACCCACCTCGATCAGGTGGACATCGTGGGTCACACGCTGCGTGGAATCTGGCCGCAGGCGTATCGCGATGCGATCAGCCGCGCGGACGGCCTGGTCGGCAAGATCGCTGACGCGGTCGACGCGCGGGCGGCCGCGCATCCGAACGAGCGGTGGACGATTCTGATCACCACCGACCACGGGCACAAGCCGGAGGGCGGGCACGGTGGGCAGAGCGCCTACGAGACAGCCAGTTTCGTGATCGCGCGCGGGCCGGGGTTCGCGGCGGGTGCGCAGAACAACGGCTACACCCTCGCCGACATCACACCGACTGTGCTGGATCTGCTCGATGTCCCGGCCCCCGCGTCGCTCGACGGCGAGACGATGGTGACCGGCGGCTCGGGCGACCCGGCCGCACCGGTGCCGAATACTCCGCCGGTCGACTCCGGGATCACCGGTTCGTCGTCAGGTTCGGCGCAGGCGGCCATGGTGGCGAATCCGCTGTGCGTCCTGGGGTCCGGTTCGGCGGGCGGTTCGTCCGAGAGGTGAACTCGCCGGGTTCTCAGCGCTTCGCGCGCAGGATGCGGATGGCGCGCAGGGCGGCGGGCGGTTCGCCTCCGGCGTTCGGGAAACCGTCGAGGTAGCGGGTGAGCAGGTCGAGGGCGGAGTGGTCGTCGATGTCGGTGAAGCCGAGGTCGCGTAACTGGGTGGCGATGTCCTCGGGCGTGAAGTAGCTGAACACGGGTTCACCGATGTCGGCCAGGCGATCGGCGCGTGCCCGCTGGTGGGCGCGGCCTTCCTCGCTGTCGGCGGGCTGCAGGTAGTCGAACACCACCTCGACCGGTCCGCCCTGACCAGCGATGTATTCGAGGGTGGCGTGGGCGGCGTGCGAAGTCAGGTAGAAGACGACGCCGAGCCACACGAACACGGCCGGGCCAGACCGATCGAATCCTGCGGTAGCCAATCCCGCTGCCAGCGTCTGGGTTTCGAAATCGACAGGCACGAAGGTCGCGGTGTCGGGGAGTTCGATTCCGGCGGCGGCGAGGCGTTCGCGTTTCCAGGCTTGGGTGGCGGGGCGGTCGACCTCGAAGACCCGCACAGCGGGGAACGGATTGCGGTAGGCGAAGGTGTCGAGGCCCGCGCCGAGGACCACGACCTGCCGCACACCAGCGGCGGCGGCCTCAGCTACGGCGTCCTCGGCGAAGCGTGAGCGCGCGGCGAAGAACAGGCGGCGGGGCCGATCGCTGACCACGTCACCGAGCTGGTTGTCGGCCAGTTCCGCCGCGGAGACGCCGAGCAGGGGCACTGCCAAGGGGTCGGTGAAGATCTGTGGGCGGTCCACGACCTGGTGGTGGGCTCGGGCGTACGCGGTGATGAGCGCGGTGCGGCTCGGTCCCTCGTTCTCCATGCCCACGAACCTACCGGGGCCGTTCGACGCTAGAGGGCGAGCATCGCGGTGGCGACCTGGTCGGCCGAGGACGCGCGCAGGGCGGTACCCATGTCGTCGAGGACGAGCAGGCGTGCGCCGGGGATCTCGGCGGCGAGGGCCTCGCCGTTGCCCACCGGGAAGAACGGGTCCGCGCGACCGTGCACCACGAGCGTGGGCAGATCGAGGTCGCCGAGCCGGCTCCGCCAGCGGGGTGCGCAGTCGATGCGGGAGAACACCATTCCGAGCTGGTTCGCCTGGTGCACCGCGGGATCGGCCGCGGGTGTCCGGTCCCAGATCCGGGCCGCTGTCGCTCGGGTCTCCGCCGGATCGTCGCCCAGCGGCTCCGCTGCCTCGGCGGCGAACGCGGCGACAGCGTCGCGGTCGGTCCAGTCCGGCTGCGGGCGGGAGAACAGGTCGCCCAGGATCGCGAAGTCGTGGTCGGGCAGGTCGTCGTCGACCGGGCCCGGCGCGACCGGCCTGGTGCCGACCAGGGTCAGCGCGGAGAACAGGTGCGGGTGGTCCAAGGCGGCGACCTGGGCGACCATCCCGCCGACACCGATGCCGCCGAGATGCGCTGTCCCGGCGCCGAGCGCGGCGACCAGCGCGGCAGTGTCGGCGACGAGGTCCCGCAGATCGTAAGCGGGATTGTCCGGATCGAGGGTTGTCGAACCGCCGGAGTCGCGCAGGTCGTAGCGGACCACGCGGCGTCCACCCGAGGCGAGCCGCTCGCAGAGCGTGTCGGGCCAGGACAGCATCGTCGTGCCGCCGACCAGCAGGATCAGCGGGTCCTCGGTGCGGCCGAAGCTCTCGATCCCGAGATCTACCCCGTTCGCCCGTACCGCGGTCGGGCCGCTGCGTGGCGGTTTCGTCATGGCGGAACGCTCCTGTCTGTAGGTACCGGAGGTATAGACGACGGTTGCACCGGAAAGTCATCGGTGCGGTCGGGATCGGCGGTGCCACCCATAAGGCTTGTTTATGGGGTGGTCGGCAGTTGGGCACTACTCCGGTGTGCGGGAACGGCCCAGGATTGGGGGCGAGCCCGGTTCGCGGGGTTGCTCGGCAGAGGAGGGCAGTATGGCGTTCGTGATCGGTGCCGCGTGTGTGGATGTGCTGGATCGTGCCTGTGTCGACGAGTGCCCGGTCGACTGCATCTTCGAGGGCAACCGGATGGCGTATATCCAGCCCGACGAGTGCACCGACTGCGGTGCGTGCGAACCGGCGTGCCCGGTGGAGGCGATCTACTACGAAGACGACATGCCCGCCGGGCAGGACGTGTTCATCGTCGAGAACGCGCGATTCTTCACCGAGCCGCTGCCGGGTCGGGCCGAGCCGCTCGGGCACCCTGGCGGCGCGACGGCGGTGGGTCCGCTGGGGGTCGACACCGTGTTCGTGCAGCAGTACCAGCCATGAGCCGATATGTCACACCGCAGGAGTAGGTTCGCAGCTACTTGATCGGTGCGAGCGGAAGGGTTCGGGATGGCTCAGCGGGTGCGGGTGCAGAACTTCATGTTGTCGGCCGACGGGTTCGGGGCCGGCGAGGGGCAGAGCCGGGAGCGCCCGTTCGGGCACGCCGATCCGTCGAAACTGGCGTCCTGGGCGGGGGCGACGGCGCACTGGCCGAATCGTTCGGAGCCGGGCGGCAGTGAAGGACTCGACGACTACTTCACGCGCGACTTCCACAACAACATCGGCGCCGAGATCATGGGCCGCAACAAGTTCGGGCCGCAGCGCGGGCCCTGGGAGAACTACGACTGGCAGGGCTGGTGGGGCGACGAGCCGCCGTTCCACACCCCGGTCTTCGTCCTCACCCATCACCCCCGGCCCTCGTTCACGCTGGGCGACACCACGTTCCACTTCCTCGACGCGTCACCGGCGGACGCGCTGAAGGAGGCGTTCGCGGCGGCCGACGGCAAGGACGTGCGCATCGGCGGTGGGGTGGCGACCGTGCGGGAATTCCTCGCGGCCGACCTGATCGACTCCCTGCACTGCGCGATGGTCCCGGATGTGGCGCTCGGGCGAGGGGAACGACTCTGGGAGAGTCCGGACGAGCTCACCGACCGGTTCCATCTGGAGAAGGTGCCGAGCGCGAGCGGGATCGTGCACCACCTGTTCTGGCGCAAGTGAGCCGTCCCGGACAGTCGACTCCACCCTCGCCCAGGGGTATCTCGGCCGACGGCGGCGAAAGGGCCGCGGCCTCCCGCGAAAAGGCTCGATGACTGCCTATGATCGAGCCCTCCGCAACAGCAAGCTCCAAGCAAACCGATCCGTCCGGTGTTGGAGGTATCGAATGGCCACTTTGCTCACTGGTGCGACCGTGTGGGACGGGCTCACCGATTCCCCTGCCGGGGTGCGCGACATCCTCGTCGACAAGGATCGGATCAGCGCGATCGGCGAGCACCTTCCCGTCCCGGACGGAGCGGTCGTGATCGACCTGGCCGGCCACACGGTGACACCGGGGTTCATGGATTGCCACACCCACGTCACCCTCACACCGGCCCTGGCGCCGGCGATCGCGAAATCCGGTGCGGCGATCGCGCTGGCCAGCCTGCCGGTATTGAAGACGATGCTGCTCAACGGGTTCACCACCATCCGTGACCTGATGACCGCCGACCTCGAATACAACACCCTCGATCTGCGCAACGCGATCGCGGCCGGTCTGATCGTCGGTCCGCGCATGCTGGTGGCGCCGCACCTGATCTCCGCGCGTGGTGGCCACGGCGACTTAAGCGCGATCCTGGACGCGCAGTTCCAGGGTGGACACCGCCTGCTGGAGATGGCCGCCGCCGACGGCTGCGACGAGATCCGAACCCGGGTGCGCACCGAGATCCGCGCGGGCGCCGACTGGATCAAATTCGGGGCGACCGGCGGATTCTCCAGCCCCTCCGACGACCCGGCCCAAACCACCTACAGCCAAGAGGAAATGGACACCCTCGTCGCCACCGCACGCGACCTCGGCCGCCACACCACCCCGCACTGCCTGGGTAACGAAGGCGTCCAGCGCGCGGTCCGCGCCGGTGTGCGCAGTATCGAGCACGGCAACCTGGCCACCGCGCAGACCCTGCAGATGATGATCGACAAGGACGTCTTCCTGGTGCCCACTCAGTACACGATGCTCGACGATGCCCGCCGCGTCGACGACGACGCCTACTGGGTCCACCAGCCCGCCTACAAGAGGCACAAGTACCGCGTCCATCGTAAAGCGTTGCTCGACGGCGCCACATTCGTCGCGGAATCACAGGTGAAGATCGCGTTCGGGACCGATGCGGGCATGTTCCCGCACGCGGACAACTGGAAAGAGTTCCCGATGATGGTCTCGACCGGGATCAGTAACGCACGAGCGCTGAAAGCCGCTACCAGCGTCGCCGCCGAGCTGCTCGAGCTCGACGACCTCGGCGTGCTGGCGCCGGGCAAGATCGCCGACATCATCGCCATGCCCGGCGACCCGTTCACCGACATCGACGTCACCGGCACCGTGGATTTCGTCATGAAGGACGGCGTGGTCCACAAACAGCCATGAGGTCGGCTGTTCCTGTGTCGGGTCAGTCGCGGGATTCGGCGCGGTCGAGTTCCTCGTCGAGGGCTTGGGCGGCGGCGATGAGGGCCAGGTGGGTGAAGGCCTGGGGGAAATTGCCGAGTTGTTCGCCGGAGGGGCCGATCTCCTCGGCGAACAGGCCGACGTGGTTGGCATAGGTGAGCATCTTGTCGAAGGCGTAGCGGGCCTGCTGGACCCGGCCGGTGCGGGCGAGCGCCTCGACGTAGAGGAAGCTGCACAGGTTGAAAGTGCCTTCGGTGCCGCGCAATCCGTCCGGCGAGGCTTCCGGGTCGTACCGGTAGACCAGGCTGTCGCTGACGAGTTCGCGTTCCATCGCGTCCAGGGTGCTCAGCCACATGGGGTCCGAGGCCGCCAGGAATCCCATGCGCGGCATGAGCAGCAGCGAGGCGTCCAGGACATGGGTGTCGAAGTGCTGCACGAAGGCCCGGCGTTCGGGGTCGTAGCCGCGCTCGATGATCTGCGCGAACACGGCATCGCGTTCGGTGCGCCAGCGGATCAGGTCGGCGGGCCGGGCCTGCTCGGTCGCGAGGCGGATCGCGCGGTCGAAGGCCACCCAGGCCATCAGCCTGCTGTAGGTGAAGTTCTGCCTGCCGCCGCGGGTCTCCCAGATGCCCTCGTCGGGGCGGTCCCAGTTGTCGGCGAACCAGTCGACGAGTCCGGCGAACATCTTCCACCCGGCGATGCCCGCGATCCCGGTGGCCTGGGCCAGGGCGTCGGCGGCCTCGCCGTAGATGTCGAGCTGGATCTGGTCGGCGGCGCCGTTGCCGAGCCGGACCGGTGCCGAATTCTGGTATCCGGCCAGGTGGTCGAGTGTTTCCTCGGTGAGGTGCGGGTCGCCGTCGACCCGGTACATGATCTGCAACGGTTCGCCCGAGGTGGTGCCGCCCGCCCCGACGCGTTCGCGCAGCCAGTCGCGGAAGGCGTGCGCCTCCTCGGTGAAGCCGAGATCCATCAGCGCCCGCACCGACAGCGAGGCGTCCCGGATCCAGGTGTAGCGGTAGTCCCAGTTGCGTTCGCCGCCGATCTGTTCGGGCAGGCCCATGGTGGCGGCGGCGATGGGCGCGCCGGTCGGGTGGTAGGTGAGCAGTTTGAGGGTGATCGCCGACCGGTTGACCATGTCGCGCCAGCGACCGCGGTAGGTGGAGGTGCGCAGCCAGGTCTGCCAGTAGAGCCTGCACCGGTCGAACGCCTCGCGGACACTGTCGTAGCTCGCCCGCTCGGTGAGCCTCGTGCCCGGGGCGGTGGTGGTCAACACGATGCCGGCGACGTCACCGGCGGACAGGGTGAAGGCCGAGACGGCGTCGGTGCCGTCGGCGCGCAGGGCGATCTGGGCGGAGGTCTCGAGGTGCAGACCGGCCACGGGCGAGTCGAAGACGGCGGCGTGGTCGTCGATCGGGTCGAGGGTGTGGGTGGCGCGCCCGTAGTCGAAGCGGGGTCGGCAGCTCAGGGTGAAGGTGAGCGTGCCGCGCACCACCCGGATGACGCGCACCAGCCGGTGCCGCTCGGCCGGTTCGTCGTCGAGGAGCGGTTCCATGAAGTCGGCGACCTCGCCGACGCCATCCGGCCCGCTGAACCGGGTGAGCAGGATCGCGGTGTCGGGCAGGTAGAGCTGGCGGACGGTGACCGTGTGGGAGGTGTCGACCGCGACCGCGCAGTGTCCGCCCTTGTCGCTGTCGAGCAGCGAGGCGAAGACGCTGGGTGAGTCGAAACGCGGCGCGCACCACCAGTCGATCGTCCCGTCCGCCGAGACCAGTGCCGCGGTCTGCAGATCCCCGACGATGCCGTGCTCGTCGATCGGTGGGTAGTCGTTCACGTCTCCAGCGAACACGCGTACCCGCACGCCGTCCTCACCCGGAGAGGGTGATTACCAGTAGTGCGGCCGCAGGTCCCAGGACGCGAGTTCGGCCGTCAGCTGCTCGCGCAGGCTCGCGCGGGTGGGGAAGCGGTCGGGGTCGGCGCCGGTGACGGCGAGGGTGACGGTGCGGCCGTCGGTGGAGAACGACAGGTTGACCCCGACCTCGACGCGCCGGAACATGGCCGGGTCGTTGGCGCAGACCACCGGGCGCATGAGTACCGCGGTGGCGCGATGCCCGGCGAAATCGGCCACACCGAGGGCGGATTCGCCCAGGTTGGTGCACAGGCATTCCGGGGCCTTGGCGGTGCGGGCGAACCAGCGCAGGACCGCTCGAGGGAGCACCATCTGCAGTGGTTGCAGGTGTTGCGGGGCCGGGGTGGTGGCCGGGTCCCGGTAGGCGGTGGCCGCCTGCTTGACGGCCGTGCGGACGGCAGCCAGGTCGATGGGTTCCCCGGCGCGGTAGGTGACCGCGATCGGCAGGCCGGTGGTGGCATTGGCGCGCGGATCACCGGGCACGCGCAGTGAGTGCGGGACGTCGACGCGGATCTCGGCGGCGTCGCCGACCCTGCCGGAACGGCCGAGCAGACCGGCGCCCACGGCGATGAGCAGGCCGTTGGTGGTGCCGTGGTGACGGCGGGCCACGGTTTCCCACTGGTCCAGGTCGATCTGGGCGACGAGGTCGGCGGGCGCCCACCGCGCGGGGTGGGGGAGTTCGGGCAGTGGCGCTCGGGGGTTGCGGGCAGGCTCGGTGACGGTGCGGCTCGCGATGGCCGCACGGATACCGCGTGCGATGGCGCGGGTCTGCCCGGCCGCGTCGGAGAGGTTCGTGCGCAGCGGGTTTCGTGGTGCGGTCCCGACCAGGTGTCCGGAGCTGGTGGCGCGGTCGGGTTGCTCGTTCGCGGACAGCCGGGCCAGTGCGTCTCCGACGGCGAACAGCACCGCGCCGCCGTCGGAGACGACATGGGAGGTCACCAGCGAGACCAGTGTTCCCCCGGACGCGGTGGGGGCCGCCGAGAGCTGCCAGACGCGTCCGGTCGCCGGGTCGAAATCCACGCGGCCGCGGTCGAAGAACCAGTCGAGGACGTCGTTCTCGGCCACCGGTGCCGTGTCCAGGTCCAGCGGTAACGACTCGGTGGCGGGCAGCCAGTACGGGCGGGCGAACGGCAGCCGTGCGGGGTGCACGCGCCGGGCCAGGAAACCTTGCGCGAGGTGGGCGTGCAGCCTGGTCAGCACCGGGTGGGGCAGCGGTGCGTCGAAGCGCCAGGCGAGCTGGTTGACCAGGGCGTTGCCGTAGAGGCTGTGCAGTTTCAGGAACAGGTCGTCGTCGGCGGTGAGGCGGTTGACGGCGGCGGGCGCGACGGCGGTCGCGGCCGGGGCGGTGAGTGTCATGGGAACTCCTCAGCGGGCGCGCAGGGTGCGCACGGTCAGGGGCGCGAAGACCGCGGCCACGGCGAACGAGGCCACGATCGACCACAGCGCGTCGGCGCCGACGACACCGTCTTCGGCGAGCGCGCGCACCGCGGACACGAGATAGGACACCGGGTTGTAGTCGGACACGACGGCGAGCCAGGTGGGCATGGATTCCTCGGGGACGAGTGCGTTGGAGGCGAAGCTGAGGAAGGTCAGCACCAGCATCGACATGCCCTGCACCGCCGCCGGTCGCGACACGGTGACCCCGATGAACGCGAACAGCCAGCTGATCGCCGTGGTGGCCAGCACCACGAGCACCGCCCCGGCGGCGAAGCCGAGCGGGTGCTCCGGCCGGTAGCCCATCGCGAATCCGACGATCACCACGGTCGTCGCGGCCAGCACGTAGCGGGTGGCCCCGGCCAGCAGCGCGCCGGCGACAGGCGCGGAGCGGGCGATCGGCATGGCGACGAACCGGTCGAATACGCCGGACCGGATGTCCTCGGAGAGCTGGACGCCGGTGGCGACCGAGGAGGTGAGCACGATCTGCACGAGCACCCCGGGAATGAGGATCGGCAGGTACGCCTGCATGCTCCCGGCGATGGCGGTGCCGAAGATGCTGCCGAACAGCACCGGCCCGACGATGGGCAGCAGAAGGGCGTCGTAGAGCAGCTGCGGGCTGTGGCGGAAGGTGAGCAGGCCACGCCAGGCCATCATCAGTGAATGGAACAGCGCGGCGCGTGGCCCCACCCGGGTGACGCGGGGGCGGCGGTCGATCGTCGTGGGCGCGGGGGCGATCTCGGTGGTGGTGAGAGTCATTGCGGGCCTCTGGCTTTCGCGGGTCAGGCGGCGGTGCCGGTGAGAGCGAGGAAGACCTCGTTGAGATCGGGACGGTCGACGGCGAAGCCGCGCAACGGGATCGCGGCCGCCCGGCAGGCGGCGACGATGTCGGCGGCGGTGCCCGCGTCGGCCAGGGCGACGGTGAGGGTGCCCGCCGTCGAACCCTCCGGGATCTCGCCGGTGAGCCGGACGACGATCCCCTCGGCGCGGGCGGAGTCGGCGGGGTCGGCGAGGTCCAGCCGCAGCACCTGCTCGCCGATGGAGGACTTCAGTTCGGTGGCCGTGCCCTCGGCGACGATCGCGCCGCGGTCGATGACGGCGATCCGGTCGGCGAGTGCGTCGGCCTCCTCGAGGTACTGCGTGGTGAGCAGCACGGTCGCGCCCCGGGCGACGAGGCGCCGGATCACGCCCCACATCTTGTCGCGGGTGTGCGGGTCCAGGCCGGTGGTCGGCTCGTCGAGGAAGATCAGCGGGGGATCGGTGATCAGCGTCGCCGCCAGGTCGAGCCTGCGTCGCATGCCGCCGGAGAACTGCGCCACCGGACGGTCGGTCACCGCGGACAGCTCGAATTCCGCGAGCAGCTCGGCGCTGCGGTCGGCGGCCGCGCGGCGCGAGAAGCCGAGCAGGCGGGCGAACAGGCGCAGGTTCTCCCCGGCGGTGAGGGTTTCGTCGACGGAAGCGTACTGGCCGGTGAGCCCGATCAGGGAGCGCACGGCGGTGGCGTCGCGCACGATGTCGTAGCCGAAGATCTCGGCGCTGCCGCGGTCGGGACGCACGAGGGTGGCGAGCATGCGCACGGTGGTGGTCTTGCCCGCGCCGTTCGGGCCGAGCAGCGCGAAGACGGAACCGGCCGCGACGGTGAGATCCACGCGGCCGACGGCCTGGAAATCGCCGTAGGACTTGCCGAGTCCGGTGGTGCGGATGGCGAGGTCGGTGCTCATCGGAGCCTCCTGGGGGCGGGAATCGGGGCGGCCAGGGCCGCGACGGTGTCGGCGGCGCGGTCGACACCGTCGTCGGTGTATTCCGTGGCGTACGCGGCCGCGCGCAGCACGACGTCGGGATCGGCGACCCGGTCGAGCAGTTCGGTGAGCCGGTCGCCGGTGAGGTCCTTCGCGCGCACGGTCGCGGCGAGGCCGAGCTGCCGCAGGGCCGCGCCCCAGTAGGGCTGGTCGGCCTGCACCGAGCAGATCACCTGGGGCACACCGGCTCTCAGCGCGGCCGCGGTCGTACCCGCGCCACCGTGGTGCACGGCGGCGACACAGCGCGGCAGCACGGCGGCGTGGTCGACGTGCGCCACGACCGCCACCGCCTCGTCGATTCCCGGCGGGAGAGGACTCCAGCCGCTGGCGAGCAGCAGCCGTCGGCCCCGCCGCGCGCACACCTCCCGCAGCATCGCGGCGAAAGCGAGCGGATCGCCGACATCCATCGACCCGAAGCCGACATAGACCGGTGCGCTGCCCGCCGAGAGCCAGGCGTCGAGATCGGGATCGGCGGGTGGCCGCAGCAGGCCGTCGCGGTCGGTCGGGAAGCCGGTGAACGGGCCGGGCAGCTGCGCGCGCAGGCCGGGGAACAGGTCCGGGTCGTAGGCCTGGATCGCGACGGTGGCGGTGTGGGCCTGCGCGCGGGGCAGGATCGGGGCGAGGGCGGCGGCGCGCAGACCGGTGAGGATCGTCCAGCCGAGTCGGTGCACGGCTGCGGGCAGACGCCGCGCCCACGGGGCGGGCACGACCGGGACGGCGGTATTGGGCTGGATCGGGAAGAAGTGCAGCGCGGCGAACGGCAGGCCGTGGGCCCGCGCCGTCGCGGCCGCGGCCTCCTCGCCGGCCATACCGGCCACGACCACATCGTGTCCGGGCACGAGTGCGCGCAGGTCATGCACCATTTCCGGTACGCCGCGGCGTTGCAGATCGAGGGTGGCGCGCAGCCGTGCCCTGGGGTCGCGGCTGCCGAATCGGGTGTCGGTGCGCTGCGCCAGCAGCAGCGCGGCGCTGTCGTAGCCGTACGGGACGGTCGCGATGCCGTGTGCCTCGGCGAAGGGGACGAGGTTCGGCGCCAGCGCGAGAGTCACCTCGTGACCGCGCTCGCGCAGCGCGTGGGCCAGCAGGATGCCGGGTTGCGCGTCGCCCCGGCTGCCGGTGAAGGCCAACAGTGCCCGCATCCGCTCACCCCACCTGGGCCGCGCCGGTCAGCGGGTCCGGGGCGCCACGGGAGGCGTCCGGCGCCTGCGCGTACCCGACCGGGTCGGCGGCGGAGTGCGTGGCCGCGACGAGCTGCGCGTGCGGTGCCGGTGCGGACTCCATCGCGGTGATCGCGCGCAGTGCGTGGCCGAACTCGGTCAGGAATTCCTCCATCACCTCCGCGGGGAAACCGGCCGGGTAGCGGGTGGAGACGTAGAGACCGTCGGCGGCGCGCACCACCCACAGGAACACCTCGTCGGGGGAGTAGGACTCGGCGCGCAGGGTGCGTCCGCGCAGGTCGGCGACGAGTTCGTAGCCGGGCAGCACCCGGATGTCGAGGAAGGAGACGCCGAAGCGCGGCGTCTCGGCGACCCGCAACAGCTCGAGCACGCGGCTCCACGACGCGTCGCCCGCCGTGCGGGCGCGGCGCAGGGCGGCGCGGGTGCGGTCGAGCACGTCGGCGACACCGTCGCTGTCGGTGAGGGCGATGTCGACCGGCACCACATTGACGAACCAGCCCATCGATTCCAGCCAGCGCAGATCCGGCCGGGTCGCGATCGGCATGACGGTGCGCAACCCGCTCTCGCCGAACCGGTGCCGGTTGGCCAGCGCCAGTCCCGCGAACACCGCCACCGACAGGCGGTGCCGGATCGCGTCCAGCGCGGCCTCGACACGCTCGAGGTCGGCCAGATCGAGCACGCGGCGCGACACGCTGGGCTGCGGCAGGCCCTCCTCGACCGGGTGTTGGGCGTGCGGGGCGAAGCGCGGCATGGACCCGCCTGCGAGGAATTCACGCCAGGTGGTGACGGCGGGGCAGGACGGCTCGAGCGCCAGGGCGGCCGCGCGTTCGAGCACCGCGAAGTCGGCGGCGCTGCCGAAGGTGGCCGACGCCCGCGACGGCAGACCCTCGACCGCCTCGCGGTAGAGCGCGCGCAGTTCCAGGATCAGGATGGCCTGCGAGTAGGCGTCGAGCACCGAGTGGTCGGCGGCCACCACGACGGTGAAGTCGGCGGTGTCCGGATGCTCGACGGTGGCGGCCAGGCAGTGTGGCCACACCAGCGGCGACAGGCACAGTTCCAGTGCGCCCCGCAGGAATTCGTTGATCTCGGAGCCGTCGGTGAGCCCGTCGATGGGCTGTTCGGCGACGACCAGGTCGTCTACGGCGGCGGTGAGCCGGGTGCGGGCGGACGGATCGACGGTGGTGCGCAGGCCCTCGTGGCGCGCGTGCCAGCGCCGCAGCGTCTCCCGCCAGGCCTCGGCCAGGAACGGGGCGTCCATCTCGAACACGGTGCCGATCCAGCGGCCACGACCCGGCAGCGGGTCGGCGGGGTCGACTCCGGCGCAGTATCCGGCATGCACGCTGGTGAGCGGGCGGGCGTCGGTCTGCCAGGCCGTACCGGGCAGTTCCGGGGTCCAGATCGACAGCATTCCGGGGCGGATCTCGAATTCGGACAGATGGGTGTATTCCATGACCGGGTTCACCTCGTGACGAATACAGGCCGAAGCGGCGGAAGAACGATTCGAAAAGGGGCACGTCGATGTGACACCACTGATGCTCTGGATCTTCGACGGTGGATATTCCCGGGAAGCCTCGGCGGGTTCGATGCTATAGCCAGCGCGCCGGAATTCATGCCTGTGAGTGCGGTCACCGATCCGCTGAACAATACTTTCTGATCAAAATTCCCGGGGGCGGCCGCGGCGGATCATCGGTGGCGCGCACACTATTTCGGGTGGAGGAAATGGTGGACATCGGTGTCCATCGAGAGTTTTGTTCACGCGCGACGGATATACGGTGTAGTCGTCGTCACAGTCCGGGTGAATCGTTGTCCGGTGCCGTTTTCCGTCCGTTCACTTGCGACGATCCGGCAGCGGTGGAATCAGCCCGGATCACCGGCCGCGGAAGGCCAGATCGCGCAACCTGAGCCAATCGATCGTGGGCGCGGCGGGTGGCGTTCCCGGCCGGTTCCTCGGCACCCACACCCGCAGCGCGCCCGGTTCGACGACACAGCGGACGGGGGTGTCGAGTTCGAGGGACTCGCCGTCGACGCCGACCGGGATACGTGGCGCGTCGGCGTCGACGGTGACCTCGGGCGCGGCGCGCTGGGTCAGGCCGCGGCTGCGGGTGCGGCGGATCAGGCCGACCGCGTCGCGGGTGCTCGCGACGGTGAGGGTGACCGCGCCGAGCAGGCCCCGGTCGAGCCGTTCGCGGCGGCTCAGGCCCGCGAGGTCGCTGGTGCCGTACGGGTTGTTGCTCACCAGGATCGCCTGGGCGCCGGTGACGGTCGTCCCGTCGATCCGCGCGACGAGATGGTGGCCGCGATGACCCGCGAGCAGGTCGGGGAGCAGGCGCAGCACCGTCGCGGTCTTGTCGTCGCGGTAGGCGGGACTGCGCACGATCTCGGCGTAGACACCGAACGACGTGTTGTTGACGAACGGCAGGCCATTGATCCGGCCCAGGTCCACGCGCAACTCGACCCCGTCGCGCAGCGCGTCGAGACCGGCGGCGGGATCAGCGCGATCCAGCCCGAGGTCCATCGCGAAATGGTTCCGGGTCCCCGCGCTGATCACCAGGAACGGCAGCCCGTGCTCGGCCGCGACACCCGCGACCAGGGCCTGCGTGCCGTCACCACCGGCGACCCCGAGCAGGTCCGCGCCGCGCGCCACGGCGGCACGAGCCAGGGCGACGACATCGACCTGGCCGGTCAGCAGCACGACTTCGGCCCCGAGTTCCTCGGCCCGGCGCGGCAGCTCGAACCGCTCGACCTTTCCGCCGCCGGAGCGCGGATTCATGATCAGGAACGGGTGCCGGGCCCGGGCGGCGGGCAGCTCGGGGGCGGTGGTGCGCGAAGTCTCCGGGCGCAGGGCGATCCGCGCGCAGGCCAGGGCGGCGAGGGCGGCCGCCGCGGCGAGCAGCACCACCCACAGCAGATGCGCGCGCACGAACAGCGCCACGACCACGATCGGGGTGAGGGCCGCGATGACCAGCGACGCCCAGCGCAGCAGCCCGTACCGGGTCAGCAACCAGTAGAGCGCCGCCGTGGTGACCACGACACCGCCGGCCCCCACGATCAGCAGCCCGACCGTGCCCACCACTCCGGCGAACACCACCGGCACCGCGATGGTCACCGCGGCGAACAGATAGGCGGCCCTGGCCGACCAGCGCCGCACCCGCGTCCCGGAATCCTCGGTCATACCGTGGCGGACCGATTCCGGGGGCACGTCGCCGTCGCCCACGATGCGGTGGTCGTCAGTGCCGGGGTTGCCAGGTGCTGACCGCCCAGATGACGAGCACGCTGAGCGCGATGATCACGATCGACCACGCCGGATAGTACGGCAGGGAAAGGAAATTCGCGACGATCACCAGGGCCGCCACCGCCAAGGCGGAATACCGGCCCCACGCCGCTCCCAGGACCAGGCCGACGCCGACGATCAGGCCCAGCGCGCCGAGAACCACATGGATCCAGCCCCAGGTCGTCGTGTCGAAGCGGTACACGTATTCGACTCCGGCGACATACAATTCGTCGTTCGCCAGCGCGGCGATACCCTGCAATACCGAGGCCGCCGCCATGATGAGCAACAGGCACGCGGCCACCACGGAAATGCCCTCCGCGACGGCCTGTTTCTGAAATGGTTCTTCCACCGGCGACGTCATTCGTGTCGAACCTGTATTTCCGGTCATTGCCGAATTCTATCCGGCGACACTCAGCCTGAACCGCTCGATTCGGTCGCGGGCCGACGCGGCACCAAACCGGTGCCGAACAGTGCCATCACCGCGATCAACGCGGTCACGGCGAAAGCCACCTGGAGGGCCTCGAGCCGGGCCTCGGCGTTGACGCCCGCGATGGTCTCGGCGGTCGCGTCGTCCACGCCCGCGGCGTCGAGTGCCTCGTGCACCTGCCGGTCGGACAGGAACGGCACGCCCTGGGCCAGATCCGTGGTGGCCTGCGCCTGGACCGAGGCGGGCACCGCCGGATTGCCCTCGATGCCCGCCAGCGCCGCGGAGGACAGCGTGGCGATCAGCACCGAGCCGATCAGCGCGGTACCCAGCGACGCGCCGAGCGTGGTGGCGGTGTTCTGCAGGCCGCCGACCTCCGCACTGCGCGAATCCGGGACAGCCGAGACCGTGACCGCGCCCAGTTGCGAGGCCAGCGCGCCCAGTCCCAGGCCCATCAGCACCATCGGGATCGCCACCACGCTCGCGTCGGCCCCGGGATCCATTCCGGCCGCGAGGATCAGCACCCCGACGATCATCACGCCCAGCCCGAACCGGACCACCCGGCGCGGATCGGCCCGCGGGCGCAGTCGCGGGATGCCCACCGCGGCCAGGACCAGGGCGATCGACAGCGGCAGGATGCGGACGCCGGTCTCGAGCGCGCTGAGCTCGAGCACCACCGACAGGAACAGCGGCACCGCGAAGAAGACCCCCGCCTGCACGGCGAACTGCGCGAAGAACATGGTCGACCCGCCGACCAGCTGCCGGTTGCGCAGCAGCGCCGGGTCGATGAGCGGTTCCCGGCCGCGGCGCACCAGCCAGTTCTGCCTGCGCAGGAACAGATACAGCGTGAGCAGGCCGCCGATGAGCAACCAGAAGACCGCCGAGAGGCCGAACACCGCCGGTGCGCCGGTCTCGGGCCGCACCCACCCCCATTCGCTCGACCGCAACACCCCGAACACGATCGCGCCCAGACCGATCGCCGACAGCACCGACCCGACCAGGTCCAGCTCGACCCGGGGTGCGGGGGCGTCCTGGATCCGGCGCAGCACCAGCAGGATCGCCACCACGACGACCACCTCGCCGAAGAAGACGTAGCGCCAGGACGCGAAGGTGGTCACCGCGCCACCGAGCAGCGGGCCGACGGCGACGGCCATGGCGCCCGCCGCCGCCACCAGTCCGTAGGCTGCGGGCCTGCGCTCGGCGGCGAAGTTCCCCGCGACGAGCGAGACGATCGCGGGCATGATCAGGGCGGCACCGATCCCCTCGAGCAGTGACCAGCCCAGCAGCAGGACCGTCAGATTCGGCGCCGCGCCGGTGACCAGCGAGCCGATACCGTAGACGACCAGGCCGATCCCGAACACCCGGCGCCGTCCCAGGATCGCGCCCACCTTGCTGCCGGTGATCATCAGCGAGGCCATGACCAGGGTGTAGAGCGTGATCGCGGACTGGATGCCGGTGATGGTGGTGCCGAGATCCTGCGCGACGGTGGCCATCGACACGTTCATCACCGAACTGTCCAGCGTCATCAGGAACTGGCCGGAGGCCAGGACGGCCAGCACGATCGCACTCGACTTCACCGGTGGCGCCGACATCGGCATGCTCCTCGGGCTCAGTGGGTCAGGACGACTTTGACCACCACGATCGCGGTGGCCACACAGGTCAGCAGCAGGGCACCGGTCAGGGTCGACCGGTCCGGGCGCGCGCCCTGTAGCCGCCGGATGACGAAGACGATGCCGCCGATGCGGACCAGCATCACGGCCTCGGCGAGGACCTGCGCGGTGCGCGGTTCGAGCCAGCCGATCGCGGCGGCCGCGAGGATCACGCACGGCAGCACGGCGGAGGTGAGAATGGGCAGCGAGTCGCGCAGGTCGGTCCAGCGCTCGAGCCCGGTCGGTGGCTGATCCGACCGCACCGACCGGCCGATGTTCTCGGCGAAGGCGTGCGCGACGAAGGTCGACAGGGCGGTGCCGAGCACGACGAGGATGCCGACGTTCTCGTTCGACGGCGAGACCGGGATCAGCGCGGCCAGAATCAGGATGTTGCCGTAGATGTAGGCGCTGATCCGGCTGGCGGCATTGCGCTGGTCGAGCGGGACCCGGGAGAACAAGGGCCCGTGCAAGAGCTTGTGTCCGTTGCCTTCCATCGGCCCTCACCATGGTCGTCGGGTGACACCCCTCTGGTGAACTATAGGCGCCCGCGGGCTCGTTATCTGCGCGTTATCACAGCGTTGCCCAGCCGAAGCCGGTTGCTATGGTGGCGCGCGGAAGTTTGTTCGTTCGACCGTGAGGAAGACCATGGGAAGCACTGCCCTCGACGTCATCGCGTTGCTCGTGAACCGCGCCGCCGAGTTCTGGAACTGGATGGCGACCGGCTCGTCGGGGTTCCCGCCGCTGTGATCGGTTGAGGCACGCTGACGAAACCCCCGAACAGCCACCGGCTTTCGGGGGTTTCGCCGTCTGCGCTGCGGTGAACCGAACGTGTCGGACCCCGGCGTTACCGTTGTCGCACAGCCCATATCGAGGACAGGGGTGGCGATGACCGAGAACGACAACGCCGCGCGCGAACGTGCCCGGCGCCCGGAAGACCTGAGCAGGCTCGTGGTCGAACGGCTCAACGCCGGCGATGTGGACGGTCTGGTGGAGTTGTACGAGTCCGACGCGGTGCTCGCCCTGCCCGACGGTGTCGTCGCGACCGGGATCGAGCAGATCAGGGCCGCCTACACGCGGCTGGTGGCCTCGCGGCCGGTGTTCCAGCCGGGCGCGCAATCGCCCGCCTTACGCGCGGGCGACCTCGCGCTCACCTCGTCGCGGCTGCCGGGCGGTGGTGGGGCCACGGTGGAGGTCGCGCGGCGGCAGCCCGACGGGAGCTGGCGGTGGATCCTGGATCAGCCCAATGTGCTGGGCTGAGCGTCAGTTCTGCTGCAGGCCGGAGTTCAGCACGACGACCACCTTGTCGGCGGTCACCTCGCTGACCCGCACATCGACCCCGTCGGCGGCCTGGGACTGACCCACCGGCACGGTGATCTGCTGACCACCGATGCTCAGGGTGACCAGGTCACCGTTGACGGCGACGAGCTCGGCGTCGATCCCGAGGACCGAGGCCTTGGCCTGCACCCCGCGCTCGAAGGTGATGGTGCAGCCGCCGACGGTGCACTCGGAGGTGGTGCCGGGGCCGGTCATGGTGCAGGCGGTGGCGGCGAGGGGAAGCAGCAGGGCGAACGCGCAGAGCGAGATCAGCCGTCGAACAGGCATGCCGGTCAGTGTAGTGCGCGCAGGCGCGCCGTGGCCCCAAGCGCTGACTCGGGATCGAAGAGGCAACGGAACGGTCTCGTCGTGTTGCGGGCCCACAGCGCCGGGGAATACCGTCGCTGAGAGGTAACTGGCATCGCAGCACCGGCCGAGATCGGGAGGTGGGACCATGATCGCGAGCGAGATGACGGTTGCCAGCCGCTGGTGGTGGCGGCCGGGGTGGACACCGGGGCGTTCCTTCTACGACTGGCAGATCGTGCCCACCCAGACCGTCGCCGACAAACTCGTCGAGATCTTCGCGCCGACACTGACCCGATTACCCGGGCTCGAGCAGGTCGACGCCGCCCGTCTGCGGATCGGGGTGCAGGGCATCGGTTTCGTCGACGGCGTCAAGGGCGTGCATCTGGCGGCGCTGGTCGCCGGGGCGCGCGACCTGCTGGCCGAGCACGCGCCGTTCCCGCTCACCTTCGGTCCGCCCATGGTCGCCGACGACTCGATCCGGCTGCCGATCGCCCTGCCCGAGGAACTGGTTCGCGTGCGCGAAGACCTCACCCGCGCGCTGAGCGAGGTATGGATCCGCGAGCGCATCCCCGAATTCGGCGAACCGCTGCAGCCCTACCTGGCCCTGGCGCACGCGACCGAACCGTCCTCGCGCGATGAGATCCGCGCGGCCCTGGCCGAGGACGGTTTCGTCGACTTCACCCTCGACGACACGGTCTCGTCCGTGTCGATGGTCGAATTGCTCTGCGAGAACGGCCGATACGACTGGTCGGAGGTCAGCACCGCCGACCTGCTGCGCGATCCCACTCCGGTCGTGGAGCGCACCGTCTTCGACGATCCGCTGTTCGGGCCGCTGCGCACGCCGGAGCGGGATCGGCTGCTCAGGAACTGAGCCGTGGCGGCGGGGTGCCGTGCGGGAGCCGCGGTCCCACCGCGAGCCGGGCACCCGGTGTGCGGCCGCGTCCCCAGCCGAGTTTCTCCCGGTAGCCGCCGATGTGCTCGGTCGGCACCGCGGCACCGGCGGGCAGCGGGGTGACCTCCGGGGCGACGTAGAGCGCGTCGACCGGGCAATACGCCTCGCACAGGAAGCAGGTCTGGCAGTCGGACTGCCGGGCGATGACCGGGATGCCGCTGTCGGTGCTGTCGAACACATTGGTCGGGCAGGCGGCCACGCACTTGTCGCAGCCGATGCAGTCGTCGGCGCGCAGCAGCTCGATCACGACGCCACCGCCAGTGCCCGCTCGCGGGTGGGCGCCGGATCCGTCCACGGCGCGTCCAGTCCGCCGGAGAGCAGATGATGGTGCTGGGCCGGGTCCAGGTCCGGATGATCGGCGCGCTTGCTCATGCCGCGGGTCTCGGTGCGCGCCAGCGCCGACCGGTACATGAGCCGCCCGACCGCGGTGATGGCCGCGGCCTGACGGGCCCGGATCCGTTCGTCCCCGCTCACCCCGCCGAGCCCGTCGGACGCGGCCGACCACAGCTCGTCGAGCCGGGCCAGCGCCGGGCGCAGCCGTTCACCGTGGCGCAGGAAATTGTGCTCGATCGGCAGCAGTTCGGCCTGCGCGGCGGCCACCACCTCGGCAGCCGACACCGACG
Organism: Nocardia sp. NPDC004415; assembly: GCF_053602435.1. Taxonomy (NCBI): domain Bacteria; kingdom Bacillati; phylum Actinomycetota; class Actinomycetes; order Mycobacteriales; family Nocardiaceae; genus Nocardia; species Nocardia sp. NPDC004415. The sequence goes on along the minus strand of NZ_JBSGDP010000003.1, from coordinate 1,328 downwards.
GCCCACCCTCGGGCCGCAATCCGACGCCACCGAGACCGCGCACCGCACCGGTACCGACCTCGGCCGTCCGCGCGTAGCGAGCCGCGCCCGCACCCGCCCAGCTGCCCGACGACATCGCCCAGGCCGCGTTGTGGCTGCCACCGCCGGTGAACCCGCCACAGATCCGCTCCCTGGTCGCCGCGTCACCGGCGACATACAGGCCGGGAACCGTTGTCGCGCACTCGTCGTCGACCACATCGATGCCGCCGGTGCCGCGCACGGTGCCCTCGGCGAGCAGATCGATCTCGAAGCGCTGGGTGAACGGATCGATGCCGCGCCGATCGAACTGCAGGAAGAAATTGGGCTGACCCACCCGCATCTGCGCCTGCACGGTCGCGTCCGCGCGATCGAGCTGGGCGAACACCTTCTCCTGCAGCAGGGTCCGCGCGATCACCGAGCGGCCGCGCGCCGAGCCTGCCTCCTCGAGCACCCGGCCGTCGGCACCGAAGAGGGTGGCGTAGCCGTAGTAGGCGGTCTTGGTGATGGTGGAACCCTTGGGCACCAGCGCGTAGGCGTTGGAGAACTCCATGCCGGAGAAGCGGGCACCGGCCTCGGCCGCCATGAGCGCGCCGTCGCCGGTGTCGACATTGGTGCCCAGCGCCCGCGACAGGAACGCGCAGCCACCCGTGGCCAGCACCACCGCGCGCGCGGTGATCCGGTAGTCGCGGTCGAGCTGACGCTGATGGCCCGCCGCGCCACGGACCGCACCGGACTCGTCGACGAGCAGTTCCAGGGCGGGACTGTGATCGTGGACCCGGACGCCGATCCGCGTCAGCCACGCCCGCATCCGGCGCATGTACTCCGGGCCCTGCACGCCGGTGCGCAGCGGTGTGCCGGTCGCCGGGTCGACCGGGAACGGGTACCGGCCCTCGACGGCGAGCCGGTTCATGTTCGTGTAGGTCTGATCCAGGACGCGATCCATCCAGTGGTGATCGGCGAGATAGCCGCCCAGCGCCTCCCGGCTCGCCTTCGCCGCGGCGCGTGCCTCGGCCTCGGGCGCCACATACCAGACACCGGTGCCCGACGGCGCGGTCGCGCCGCTGGTGCCGCAGTAGCCCTTGTCGACCAGGACCACGTCGGCCCCCGTCTCACGGGCATGGATGGCCGCCCAGCACGCGGCCGGACCACCGCCGATGATGAGCACATCGGTGCTCGCCTGCAATATCTCGCTCATAGGAAGCTGTCCTTGTTTGTTGGAGCGCTGGCGCGCTCGAGTTCGCGCCCCTTGGGCGGTCCCGTCGATCAGGCACCGTTGCTTGCTCCTTCGTCGCGTACGCAACGGCGCCTGA